>JASJDX010000078.1 GCA_030064975.1 Pleurocapsa sp. MO_192.B19 | reverse complement strand
TCTATTAGCTCATCAAGTTTGAATTGATGGGTTAAGGCAGGACAAGGAAGACAAGGGAGACAAGGGGACAAGGAAGAGAATTTTAATAGTTTTACCGATCATTAATTAATTGACAGAACACTATATATGTAGCATTATTTTTTAGATTTCATATAAATTCAAATACCATTGCAAAGATGGCGATCGCTCATCTGAAAATTATGCTTTAGATGACCATGTACTTTTGCCTCAGCTTGTTTCATCAGGTTATTAAATGATTCAATCTGCCACAATTTACATACTGTAGTAGTGCTATCTTCTCCCACAGTGATTAAAACTCGATTATCTTTACTAAATCGGACGTTCTTGACTGCCCCACCATAGGCTTTCCAAGCCGCAAATGGCTCAGCGTCTTGCAACTCCTGCAAGTTCCATAATTGTACTGTGCCATCTTCTCCAGCACTAGCAAGTAATTGCTGATGGGAACTGTATGCCACTGAACTTACTGGTGCAGAGGTTGGTAATAGGTGTTCCTGTTCGCCCTTGTCATTCCATAGGCGTATGGTGCGATCTTTTCCACCACTGGCAACTTGCTCGCCATCGGGACTAAACGCCAAGCTTGTAACTGCATTTACATGACTACTTTTCATTTTAATCGGCTGCCGATCTGGCGATTGTTGCAATTCGACAGTGCCGTTTTTGTTGCCAAAAGCTTTTTGGTTGCCATTTTGAATCATTACCTCTTCTCGATCGCCTGTTAAAGTCTGGATAGAAATTGGAGATTCCCCTGACTCATTACCCTGCAAGTTCCACAAGCGGATACTACCATCATCCCCAGCACTAAGTATTTGTCGATCATTGGCAAGAAAACTAGCAGTTCTCACTGGACCTTGATGCCCTGCCAATTCTTCTGACTCCAATTCCTGACTATTTAAATCCCACAAACGGACAGTTCCATTTTCGCCGGCACTAGCCAGTTTTTGTCCATTTTGGCTAAAGGATACATCCCAGAGCTGGTCTTGCTCTGTGGAAATTTCTCTTAACTTTTTAGCTGAGGTGGAAGCGTGTATATCCCAAAGACGAATAATGCCATCTTTATCCGCAGTAGCTATTTGTTCACCATTGGGGCTAAAATCAATACTCGTAATATCTTGATCGCTTTCTGCAAAAAATCTGAGGTTTTCTTGCCATTTGTTTTCTTTACGCTCCCATAAACCAATAGTGCCATCCTCTCCAGTACAAGCCAATTTTTTACCATCGGGACTAAACTCTACACTCCAGACAACATCATTGGTCTGCTGAGCGCAATCAAATAAGCAAAGAATTTCAGGTTTCTCAGAGAAGTTGTTGAAGTTCCAGAGCCGAATAGTACCGTCTGCTCCAGTAGTAGCCATTAGCTTGCCATTAGGACTAAAACTAATACTTTTGACTTCTCCTTGCTCTGTATTTAGTTGTTCAAACTCGGTCAGTTCTTTGCCCTGGACATTCCACACACGGACGGTGCCTTTTGCTCCAGCCGTAGCTAGTTTCTGACCGTTAGGACTAAAACGGGCGATTTTAACTGGTTCGCAATTTTCTGGTTCACAATCTATAGAATTCCATTCGCTCAAAGTCTGACCTTTGACCTGCCAAATACGGACAGTACCGTTTTCCCCTGCACTAATTACTTTCTGCTCATCTGGACTAATACTGGCTCTGACTGTCCCTCGCTCCTCTTGTTGGCGATCGCTCTCTCTCACGGTATAAACTGCCCTGAGCAAAGTTCCCCTCACTTTTTCTCGAAGATTAGTTTGGGACAGTAACTGCTCAATCCTCAGTAATAACTGCAATCCTTTGTTATTGAGGATCTTGCTTGCCTCCAAACTATCTTCCAGTCCATCTAAAGATTGGTTCTCTTGTAAGTTTATCTCTGCCGATTCTCTCAAAACTCTAGCTTCATTAATTTTAGATAATCCTAAAAAAATCGTAGCGATCAAAAATAATCCGCTTAAGCCTATAATTACCCCAATTGCAATGCGCCACCGCCAACTAATATTGCGGCGTTTTTGCCCCACACTTTCTTGTACGAACTCAGCTTCTACCTGATTAAAACAATTTTCATTAGACTTAAGTTTTTCATAGAGTACATCAAGATAAGGATTTGCATTCCATAAAAATTGTTGGGCTTTTGTGCTCAACAGTCGAACAAACTGAGTATTTATCCGAGTATTTATCCGAGCATTTATTTTGGTCAAATTTATTTTTTTAAATAGGTTTTCAATAACGTTGAGTTGGCAATCTAACCAGTCAACGATGAGTTCAGCTTGGACTTGTAAACCTGATAGTTGTTCTTGACTTTTGAAGTTTTTCCACTCCTGTGCAGCTGGAGTTAAGCGCCGTTGTAAAATCAAACTTCCTGCTTCATTTTCTTTCCAAGCTAACAGCTTTTCCCACCCTCGCACTAAAACGTCATGAGCTGGTTCTACATAAGAATTTCCTTGATTATCTTGTCCTTCCACCAGTAACCGAGCTTGGCTAAAACGCTTAGTTACTTCCTTAACCAAACTGTTTTTTTCTGGCGGATATTTCAATTCTGATAACGGTACGCGTCTGCGGGCTAACTCACCCCCACCAATTGCAACCATCCGCAGCATCACATGACGGATAACTTGGTCATAAGCCTGATTTTCTTCAACTAGCCCTTGATATTCCTCATCAGCCCTTTGAGTCAGCGATTGTATTACTCCCCCCAATTCTTGATAGTCTTCTTGAGTTAAGGCTCGATCGATTGTGATACCTATGTATTGCGCCTCCCGTTGTCGCTTTAAATACTTGAGATAAAGTTCGCTCAAGGCAAAGGAAAGTAAGGGCAATGCTCCTGGCATATCCGCCACTTCATCAATTAATTGTTCTACTAAGTCGTGGGGTTGAAAATACATTATCCGTGCTGATGCGGGTTTTTCGATCGCTTCGCGCAGTTCCCCGCGTGTCATTGCAGGCACAATAAAACGTCCGCTTTGCCAACTATTTTTTAATAATGTGTTTCTTAAGTTAAGTTCTTTGAAGACAAACTTTAAGCCAGCATCTCTAACCTGGGGTTCAAAGTCAGAGCGTAAGCTTAACACTACTCGTAATTTATGCCGATGAGCATTAATTGCTATTAGTATCTGTCGAAAAAATTCTTGGCGTTTATTTTCATCTTGACAAAGTGTAATTATTTCTTCGGTTTGGTCAATAAATATTAATAACTTAGATTGGGGATTATGTTTAGCCCAAACAGCAACACTTTGAGCCAGAGTTTTTTGTTTATTTTGTAACTCTACTTTTGGTAAGGATTCATCAACAAGGGCATTATTCAGGGCTTGCAAAGGTGTTTCTCCAGGGCGTATTGGTGATAAGATACACCATTTATCTTTAGTTTTTTGTTTTAACTGGGGAATTAATCCCGCTTTGACCAAACTGGATTTACCCGAACCCGAAGCTCCCAACACCACTGTCAAAGGTTGAGTTTTGACAAAAGTTTGTAATTTTTCTATTAGTTCTGTTCTACCGAAAAATAGTTGGCTGTGTTGCTCTTCAAAAGACTTTAAACCGCGATAGGGATTTTTGGACTTATCTAATGGTGGTGCGGGTGGTAAGTTAAGTCTATGTCCTGGGGTGAGGAAAATATATTCGCCTTTATCGTGCTTATTTAAACACCAAATACCAGGGGTTTGTCGCAGACGGTATTTTTCTGTGGGTATTTCCACTCTATCCCGTAAATACAAATACAATTCCGTTGCCGTAATTACTCCATCTCCAGCAGGTTTACCATTTCTAGAAGTAGGATAAGCATCTGCTTCGCCTTCTAGGGCTTCTAATAATGCTGTCGCGAAAGGGGAATGGTTGCCAACTTGACCACGTTCAACACTTAGATCAAAGTTATCTAAAGCTTTTTGATCGGAAGCCGAGGAAGTAATTATTTGCCAGGCGGGGTCAGTAATAAAACGGTCGTATCGTTCTTTGTGGATGACCTCTGGTGTAGCTAATAAATCTCTAGTACTTGACCAACGGAAGGCACCAGCAAAACAACAATCGAGAATTCCCAGGAAATGACGGCAGGGTAATTTACTTAAAGCATCGTGTAGCTTTGTCATTGGCAGATAACTATTAGTATCGCCCTGTTTTGCATCTTGGGGAATTAAGTAACCAGCAGGGTCATCATCACCATTGAGGGCTACTCCATGTCCAGCAAAATAAAATAACAAGCGGTCATTTTTAGTGACTTGTTCGGCTAATGTTTTTTCTAAAAGTTGATTTAAGTTACTGAGGGTTGCAAGGTTATCTAGGCATACCCAAACTTTGTAACCATGCTTTTTGCGGATAATTTCTACTATTTTTTGGGCATCATTGACGGCGGTTTTCAGAGGAGAAATACCGTTGCCATAATTGTTGATGCCGATGATAAATGCCAGATTTCTAGAAAATTTAGACATAAGCCAAGAGATAGTTTTTTTGTGGGGAAAATGACTAACAACTCAAAACAATAAGTAATGAGTAATGAGTAATGAGTAATAAGTAATGAGTAATGATTTATCAGCTTTGATAGATTTTTTAACGTTCACTTCATTTACGCCCACCTCCACTAGTTATTGTTAATTTTTTGAGTTGTAATAGCGATCACAATTCTGCTATTTCACTTCTGTTACCCTGATTGATACTCGGTCAGGATACCCATAGGTCAATACTGGATAGCTTTGTGTGCTGATGTAGTCTCCAAGATGAATTTGTTCATCCCTATGGAAAGTGATGTGTACGCGAACTGAATAGTTGGCTTGGATATCTTCAATCTCACCTTGGAGGGCAAATTCTACTCTATTCTCAGTTCCCCTGGAGTGGCTGACACCGGCGATCGCACTTTGGGCAACAATTTTAGCTGGAGCATCTTGAAGACTTATATCTTCAAGATATATATTCACCGTGGCATCATTGAATGAGCCTAACTCTTTAGGGAGAATGATTTCGCCTTGGACGAGGGGCGGGGTATCATTGGAGGGCATTAGTTAATCTAAGAATAGAGTAGTTTGGCAAAGTTTAATGAAATTCTTGGAGTCCGCAAGCCCTTAATTTTTCCATAATTTGATTTGGGATAATCTATTCAACCTTACAATTATCAGTTGCCTGAGAAACAACCAGCGTAATAATATAATCTGAAGCTTCTATTTCTTGATTACTTTTTGGATAAGGTTCAGCTTTGACAAACTCTATTACATATTTATCAAATCGTTTTATAGCTAAATCCTTACGACTTGCATTGTCAATCAGGTTTAAATTTCCGAAATCTTGCTCATCTACTAAAATTTTAACGGTGACTTGTATTTGCCCTGCCTCGAAACAATTTAGATCGGAAGGACATCTTGAATCCTCTGCTACCTCCAGAAACGTCAGTTCAACCTCTCCACAGTTTATACTTGCAACCTCACCAATCCGAAGTTGAAACTGAGTCCCAAAATCAGCACAAGTCATGCTTTTTTGAGCTTGACCAGAAATTTTATGGATTGGAATAATAAGATTTGTATTTATTTTTTTTTGGCGATGATTTAGCGCAGAGGCATCACGATTAGCTAAAAACATACTACCAAAGAGAATTAGAATCAAACTCCAGGTAATCAAAACTTTTGATTTTAATTTGGTTGATTTAAATACCATTGTTCACGATTGAAGGTGAGCTAAATTTGGAGTTGGTGAATCTGGGTATGATGACTTGAATTATCGCTTTTAATTATATGCTCAAAAGCTTACGGCTTATAGCTTATAGCTACAAAAATATTATTGATGGTTTCATACATTAAATCACCAACGCCCTAAATTTCTCCAGAAAACCTCAAGACTCCGAACTCCACCAAACTCGGATTTTGTTAGAAAGAGCAAAGGATTTCCCTCTGCTCCTTCTCTCTAGCTACAACCCAGCAGGTACAGTGAAATCTGCAACAATTCCATTTAGCGAAGCTGCAATACAATCTGCACTAGGTCCCATCCCAAATTTAGCAAAGGTTGTCCAAACTGCCTTTCTGACTTTGCTATAATCATCGCCGTTCAAGCGTCCCGCTGTATGCAAGTCATCAAGTGCTTTAAGAATTGCGTCACGTTCATCTAAAAAACTGGGATTAGAAGGAGATAGCTTTAACCCATCGACAACAATTTGCCAGCCAATTTGATGACCGAGATCTTGTGACTCTAGTGCCTCTCCGACCTTGCGGTTCATCTCCATCAAAGTGGCGCACCAAATCTCACCGATGTTGTGTACTTGGTTGTAGCGCCCTGTCCCAATCTTGTCAAAATGATCGGGAAAGTTACTATCGTATTTTAGACCCCGGATACCATTAGGATCATTAACTACCCAATCGCCAGTAACGACTTTTTCAACTGGCTTGCCGAAATTTTGAATCGTGAGAGCAAAATAATCACTCCAGCCTTCGCCCATGCCTCCGCTTTGCGGCTGTTCGAGTGCCCGACTATTCATCCGACCACCGACTAAGCGGTTAGTTACACCATGAACAAACTCATGGAAAACCACATCAGCATCAAAAGCGGTGTGACGACCAGTAGAAGCCACTAGCCCCATATTCATAACTGGTCTTCGACCATCTGGAGGGGTAAACATATTAGCCGTTCCGCGGACTGCTCCGCTATGAGCGCGAGCCTCCACCGGATCGTTAGGAGTTCCCTGACCCGTGAGATTAACGTCTTGAAAGTTACCAACTGCCTCATTAAATCCCAACATATAGAAGAAATCGTGCATATAGTTACAGAAGTAAAAGATATTCAGAATCTTCTGATCGTCTCCTATGCCACTAGCCGGATTGAAAACGATTTTTTCACCTTGGATCATCCCTTGGAGAGTAGTACTAGAGTTTCCTAAAGTAGCAATGGTATTATTGCCAATGCACTTATCGTTAGTACACCAATGACCAGGAAACTGAGGAGGCAGACTGCTAGGTTGAGGAACAGGATAATCATTCAAATTCCGAGGGAAAGGAATTATTTCCCTCGGTGTCGTGCCTGGATTTTCTTTGTAAACATTGCCCTCCCCCAGAACCGTTTGCATTAAACTTTGACAGTAAAGAATCTCTGGACTGGATTCATCGGCTAAGACAATGACTTCGTATTGATCTTGATAATCTGGTAAAGCAATTCGCACGTACCATCCGAGGCGCGTCTCAGGATTTTGGTAGAAGAGAACAAGATGAGCAGAAATTAGATCGGCAAAAGGTCCTTTATCCAAAACGGTCGGTTGGCTCGGCAGGGGAAAGTCTACCAGTACTTGCGGGGTATAATCAGAAACATCGACACGAATTGGAGTCATTGGCTGTCCCCAACCATCAGTCATTGCCTCTGTTTCGTTGGGGGTTGCAACGTATTGGGCAGCCGATGTCACTGCTTGGGTAACGTCAATTTGCGGTGCAATATTAATTTCTGGTGGTAGATTAACGTTATTTCCTACTACATCGCTAATTGCGTTGCCAGGAGAGAAGCGGACGGTGCGAACCATCTCAAAGACAGGAATGCCACGATAGGTTTGTTGTAGATGAACTGCTTTACTTTGGGAACTAGTGGTTTCGATAGTGGGGTCGGGGACAAATTCTACTGGTTCGTTTGGGGCAAATCCAAAGGAGGAACTGGTTTGAGTAACAAAGTTTAACGCTTGGTTGATTAGCGATTCTTCTGTGCTTGGCGCATTTTCCGTCAAGAGACTATTAGGCGTTCCCGTAAGCGAATTCAAGGCAGAGATAGTCACGGTTTGACTTCCAGGCAATCGCTCAGAGACAAAAGAAGCAGCCCGACTAAGTTCATTCATTCGAGTATCAGTCGCCCGATTTGTAGTAAAGTTACGAGTATCGATAGCACGTACCATTTTTACACCTCATTTTTAGTAATAAGAAAGGGAAGTTAGAAAAAAACAAAAACGAAATTAGGTTGTAATCACCTCCTAAAATCTGAATCAAAATTACGCATTTGCAGTTACCCATGTGGTAGCGGCAATAACCCGAGCAATATCAGCAGCGTAGTCAAAATCTACGAAGGTATCCTTATCTTTGTGATAGTTGGGATTTGCCTCAGCCTCTGGTGAACCTGGTTCTGGACCAATGAAAAAATCCTCAGAAGTAACGCAAGCAGCATAGCCACGTTCGTGAAAGCTAGCATGATCGCTTCTCCCAGCGGCGGGGTCTGGCTGTATATAAATTTGAGGGATTTCCAAATTGGAAGATACAGTTGTCCTCAGTCTCTTCATCCGTTCCGCGAGTACCAGAGACCGAGATTGAACATTTGCTGAAGGTATATAGCCAACATGAACCTCGAAGGAACGTGGAGGGGCAACATTGTAGCCAATCATGTCCATCTGATAAACCCCAATAATAGGAGCCGCTAACGCTGCTTGGGTTCGTGCGTAAGCTTTGCTACCCGCTAAACCGTGTTCTTCGGCGTTAAAAAGAACAAACCGAATCGTTCTCTTAGGAGGTTTAATAGCAGCTAATTGTTGAATAACATTGGCGATCGCCAAGACAGCAGCTACCCCACTAGCATCATCATCAGCACCAGGGGCAGGATCTTGCTCAGGATTGTAAGGATGGTCGCTGGAAGCAGCCGTAGAATCTAAGTGAGCAGTGACTAAAACAATTTCTTCTGATTCACTGCCCCGTAACTCTGCTTCTACGTTATCCAACTCTCGTCCTTCGTGGACAAATCGATCCATTCTGATGCGGAAATGACCGTCACCGATTTTTTCCAAATCTTTTGCCAAGGCTTCAGTGACTAGACTAATATCTGGACTGTGGATATGGCGGCTTTTAATTTTAATTTCTGTTGATTCATCAAGCGGTTTTACCCCTGTATATCTTTCTAGGTATCTACGAATTGAATCTGGGGTAATTGTTTTGAGCTTTTCTAATTCAAGATCGCTCAAAGTTTCTTCAACTGTAGGTGCTTGCAGAAAACTTGCTGCTCTAGCGTTGTTACCTTCTCCAAACGGTTCGAGTAAACTGAGATCGGGTAACAGCTTGAAATTATGTCCGTGAGATGCATCTTCAAAATGGTATTCTTCCACAGAGCGATCGCCTGGTAAGGCAACATAGAGTCCTTCAGGGGAAGAAGCCAAAACCCATTTTGACTCTTCATCACCAACAAAAAAGCTACTCGATTGTCCTTGAGAATTGAGAAAACCAGTACGAGTTTGACGATCATCCCGTAGCAGATACACTTCTGTTGTTAGAGGATCGCCCTCCCTACCCAGCAGATCGACTTGAAAGCCCAGATCGATGAGAGTTGGTATAGATGAGGTTGTAGCGATCGCGTAAACTTGATTTCCCTTTTCTCCCGTCACATATAAGGGAACGACTGATAGACTTCTAATAACCGATCGCCATGCTTGTTCGCTTTGTTCTGCTGGAACAGTGACACGAATATATCTCAAACGGCTACCGTTTAATACATCCCCAACTAAACATGGATGCGGCACTACTTGCCAACCTACATCATTAGCAGCTTTACGTTCTTTACTATCTTCCCCTACAAATAAGCAATTCTCAGGAGCGTTAGCATAACCAGCTCTTTCGGCTGCTAGCCGAAAGATTTCCGGAGAGGGTTTGCTAACACCAACTACTGAGCTATAAATGAGTAAGTCTGGCTTAAAGAAGCTATAAATGCCAGCTTCTTCCAGCACTCTCTTCATGTCATCTTCTGTTTCATGACCAGTATTGGATATAATGCCCATTTTCAGACCGTTATCTTTTAACTGCTGAAGGACATTTGGTATGTATGGATAGATATCTAGTCCTTCTAAACGGGAAGGAGGAGGCGATATCTTCGGAATCCCCAAAGTATGGCCAATATCCAAAAAAACTACTGGTGTTATGGTTCCATTCATGGCTAATCCTCTTATCTTAAGTCCCTGGTTGACTGACAAAACTTGTAAGTACCTAAGTCGTCAGACATAAATAAACAGCTGTGTGTTAAGAAATGTAAGAATAAAGCTAATTATTGTGCCACAGACTTTTTTAGGGTATTTACAAAACTTTATACAGACAGGAAAACTTCTGTCCGACTACTTACTTCGACTTGACAATATTGATCTCTTTACTTGTCTTTATTATGAGTAATTCATTTGTTAGTATTATGTTTCTAGCTTCTAGTTAGTACTAGAGGAAAAATTCAGGAATATTTTCAGGAATATTTTCAGGAATATTTTCAGGTAAATAACTACATCTAAATTTAGTTTGACTATTTGTTCTTTTGCTCTTTACTAGAACTGTCCTAATCTTAGAAATTTGAAGGATAATAGACATCTAAAAAACGTCTTGTATTTACTCTCAACGAAAGACATAAAGACTCTCTAACTTGCGCTTACCCTGATATTTACCTCTGACTAAAGATGCGATCGGCGTATCCTAGCCAAAGGCATCGCTGTAAAAATTATCGTTGGCGACTGCATTTATATAATTTATCTAAATCGGGCGATCGCGTTTTTAATAAAACGTGAGTTCGACAGATTTTATTTGAGCCATTAAGTATATATCTCTAAGACTAAAGTCTTAATAATAAACTAGCAATTATGACAAAAGTGATAAATCTAAGCTGTATAGTTGTAAAAAAAAGACATTTAGAAGTTTAATGAAAGGACATTCTGCCGAGCGCGTGGTTTCTATGATTTCTTCTGTAAAATTTCTCCCCAATCCTTTTCGCTTTCTGCTCGTCACTGAGTGGGTAATGCTTATCAGTTGCGGTTCTCTAGCTGTGGTGGAAGCAATTCGGGGTCATACTGTTCCCTTTCAACATATATCAATTCTAGTATTGTTAGGTTCGATGGGTTTGATCTTGCCTAGCGGGAGACTCGCAGTTAAAGTTATCTACACTGCTCTGGAGATTAGCTTGATTTTTTATGGGACAGTATTAGGATACCTTCATATCCTACCCACGCTATATCTAATTGTGGTGATGAGGAGTTGCTTTCTATTTGAATCTCTTGGTCGTTGGATAGTTGCTAGTTTAGTCTTTATTCTCTTCTTAAGCGATCAAGTTAAGTATGTTCTGCGTGTTCTACCCGCAACAGTAGACGAACAAATTAATTTTGGAATGCACATAGCAGCAGAAACCTTGGTGTTTGGTTTAGGCATCTTTTTTGTTTTGCAGTTGACCAATAAATTGTTAGTCGAAAGAATGATGCGACAAAAACTTGCTGATGCTCACAAACAGCTACGGCAATATTCCCAGAAGATTGAAGAACTAGCAACGGTACAAGAACGTAATCGTATTGCTCGCGACATCCACGATTCTTTGGGTCATGCTCTGACAAGTTTAAACATTCAGATGCAAACTGCTGTCAAACTTTGGGAAAGAGAACCTGTACAGGCTCGCTCTTTTCTGGCACAAGCTCAAGAGTTAGGTAAAACAGCAATGCAGGAGGTACGTACATCCATTAGTACTTTAAGAGAAGATGCTAAAGATGAAAAACCTCTAGAAGCCCGAATCGAGACTTTGGTAGATGATTTTCGCAGAGGAACTGGATTGGCAATTTGTTCTAACATCAGTTGCTGTGGTTTAGTTTCCCAAGCAGTAGCCAAAACTATTTATCGGATTGTACAAGAAGCTTTGACCAACATCTTTAAATATTCACAAGCTACAGAGGTACAAATTTACCTCAAAACTACTCAGGAATGGGTGTATCTGACTGTGGAAGATAATGGTAAAGGTTTCGACCCCAACCAAAACCGTTCTGGGTTTGGACTTCAAGGAATGCAAGAGCGAGTAGCTGCTGTTAATGGTCAATTTCGACTTAAAACCTCACCAGGAAAAGGCTGTCGCATAGAAGTGCAAATTACTGGCGTCAATGAATCAAAAAATGTTTCGGCAGAAATAAAACAAAAAGCATAAGTAAGCAATCTCCAAAACTGTTTACTTTAGCCAAAGTAATGTTTAATTACTAATGTTTAATTCAATTTTCTCCAGGGTTGAAAACCATTTTCTACTCCATATAAAGCTGGTGCAAGTTCTGGATAATGACGGCAAATTACTGATAAAAAAGTGTTGTTGTCAATCCAGTCTAAACCAAATTGAGTATAAATCTCAGCGCGATAATCTTGCGTAAAAAAGCGATCGCTTTTGAGTCGTCTAGAAGCCATCAGAATAAATACCCGAAAAGCAGTGTCGCTAAAACCAAAGCCATCAGGTAAATCTTCGGCAAATAGACCGACCATTAAGTCCACGCGATTAATATCATCTTGATAGATTTCTCTAAGTTCTCTCGCCCATTGGGAATTGCTGGTAATCTCGGCAAAAGATTTGACTCGCTCCCTACCAATAAGTTCGCGGAAACGATTATAGCGTGGCACACCTCGTTCGCGATCGCGCAAAATATCCACCGCAGCTAAGTCAAATGCACTACTACCGTCCTCTTTAATCAGGGCGCGAAGGAAGTTAGGATAATTATGCAGCGTCAAAGCACCTGGATGTTGAATGCCAAAGGAGTACAATAAATCTTCCATCGAAAGAGATTCCATAAAGCTGCGAGTGCTTTTACCAAAAATATCTGGAAACTGTTTGGTGGTTAGATGGTTTCCATTGCTGTGAGCATAAAAATTTAGCTCATCGGGAATTAAAGGGTGCATTCGATACACCGAAACGAATTCTTCTGTAAGAGAGTAAGGTGCTGCATGATGGTCGGTTGATGAGCCAACAATACCACTGAGGACTTCGCTATCACCGAGGCGACCAACAGTTTTTTTAAAATCCTTACCCAGAATACCCCACCAATTAATATTCATCGCGATTTGGGTGGTAGGATTGGGCAGAATTGCTGGAGTCCATTCTACAGTATGGATTTTTGCCAGCAAAGCAGCATTGATCAGCCTAGCTTTATCAAAAAGCTGCTGGTCATCCCAGTCGGTATACATTTGTTTAAGGCGATCGCAAATGGTATTGTGTTCTTTAATAAACAAAATATGCAACATACTCAAACCTGTCCACCAGCTACCGATTGAGCCAGGAAAACCTACCAAATCAATACCTTGATTAGGATCGAGAGGTAAAAAACCATCTTCTTCAATGAGCATTTTGCCATCTTGATGAGTACGGAGACTGTTAACTGTTTCCGCGTCACTACCATAAAGCTGCGAAGCATCCCACCAATGAGTAACATCATTGATAAAAGTTGCGGGATTGGTATTGTCGTCATCGCGAGTATGGTCTTTTAAGGTTTTGGGGACTTCTAAGATGTCATCTGAACCATTTTCGGGAATTGAAAAATTGTTATCGGGCTGATTATCGCCGTGAGTAAACCAATCATGGGTTTGAAACTGAATCCAGGAGGCAGCATGGAGATTGAGGATAGTGGCGGGGATAAATCGATCTCGCTTCAGCAACACTTGGCTAACAGCACGAGGATTGGGTGTAAGTAAATTAGGCTCGTCTACCTTGGCATTTTTTAAAGGTATATTACGCCCCAAACGAGTCCCTGCCATACCCATTTCTGGATGTTCTAAATCGTTGTAACTACCATCAGCAGTTCGAGCTACTAAATGACGATTATCTGGACTAGGAGTAGGTTTTGGTAGTTTATCTCGATCTGGAACTTGCGAGGTATCGTGGAGATTTTGCTCGCGCAAAGAATCACGAAATTGAATCAACTGTAACAGAGCTAAGGGGGTAGGTAATTTATGCCAGGGAATCATAAACATGATACTGTTTCTCCTTAAATTTTGTGAAAAATATTTATGTTTACTATTCTTTATGTTTACTATTCTTCTACTTGCAATTCCTGCTGTAAATCAGTCATAAAATTCAAGAAAAAGTCTTTGAAAACACACGCTCGTTCCGCTCTTCCCGCGCTAAAAGTAAACCAAAGATCTTTGGTTTTAGCAGCAGCTTTGGCAATTTGCAGGATTAAAACTGTTTTTCCTGGAGTTGTAGGAGAAGACAATAAACCATCAAAAGTAGACACTTTAATCGCGATTCTGGGTACCTGAGGAGTTGGAGCGTACTTGGTAAATATCTCTTCAACGGGCTTATCTAGGTTATCTTTTAAAGTTTTTAAAGAACCTGCTGTTGCTTGTACGACTTCCCCAATATTATGTCCCACATCTAAAAGATGAACGTCTTGGGAAAGGTTATGTTGACAATAACTCATAATTTTTTTTTGGGATTTTATACCTTGGGTATACTTCCAGGGTAAAGCAGCTTCACTAAATTTTTGCACCGTGTATTTGGCTGCTTCTGTAATTTCGGGGGGAATTTCTTGCTCAAAAAATCTTTTGTTAACCACTTGCACCATTTCATGAGCAAGTACATTATCTGAGGCGTTAGTTCTTAACAATTGGGCAATTTTTTTAACATCATCTTGACTGTAACCCGTAGCTGTTTTTTCCTCTAGATAAGTCCTTCTTGGCAGGTATGTAGGATTAGAACTAGATTCAAAAGGACAAAACCATAAATCGCGCTGATCATCATGAAACTTGGTCGAGCGAAAATACATCTGTACCCACCAAGGTAGAGATTGAGTTGCTCTCGAATGTAAGCGATCAACATCACCAGAATCTTCTATTTGTTTAATTTGGTCTGGGTCTGAGATAATGATCACATCTAGTAAAAATGGGATATTAATCCGTAGAGGATTAAATAAAGATTTAAGAAAATCAAACATTTTTATTCATCCTAATATTTATGAGCTATATATTTATGAACTATGACAATTTGATCGGTTCGACTGTCTGTACTGATACAATTTACTCCTCAATTTAGAATTTAGGTGCTGATTATCGCTATTTAGAGGGGTCGCTGGTTTTTTGGTAAGACAATTATTTTAAGTGTGATATTACCTTTAGAAGTTATTCCACTTTGAACAATCATTTTTCGGCACATAGCAATCGCCTATTAATCTGATTTAAATTTTATGAAAACTCTTTACTAGAATTATGTCCAAAACAAATAAGTATTAAATAAATATCTTTATATCTTTATCTTTTAAGCTGCTTATCTAGCAGAATTAGCATATATGGCTATCTGCGATCGATTGCGTAGATTAAGCCGATTAAGGATATGAGTAACGTGAGTTTTGACGGTTCCTTCAGCAATATAAAGTTCTTTGGCAATTTCACGGTTAGTACAACCAGTACCCACTAAGTTTAGTACCTCTACTTCCCTTGGAGTTAACTCAGTTAGTTCAGGCTTGACGGATTCAGTTTCGGTTATGCCAGAGTCTAATATACCATCGAGCATTTTTTCCATCAGTCCAGGCCCCATCTGGGTATATCCCCGATAAACTAACCGAATTGACTGTGCTAACTCTTCGACAGGCATATCCTTGAGTAAATATCCTTTAGCACCTGCTTTGATCGACTGAGCGATGTAGTCATCTTCATCAAATGTGCTGACAACTAAAACTTTGGTATCGGGAAACCTTTGGCAAATAATTCTGGTTGCTTCTCGTCCGTCCATTATTGGCATCCTAATATCCATCAAAACCACATCTGGTTGGAGAGATTCTACTTGTTGAACAGCAGTTTGGCCGTTATTAGCGATACCCACAACTTCTAAATCTGACTCCAAGTTTAACATTGCCTGTAATCCTTGACAAACTAGTTCTTGATTGTCTACCAATAAGAGGCGAATCATGGTAATTAACTTCAGTAAATCTACTCTAATTTTTTAATACGAATAAAACTCAATAAATATGCAAAATACCTATTTTTTTTAGGGCTATTCCACGTTGTTTTTCGAAGTTCTTCAGGGCTATCTTCTTCTAAACCCCAACTAGTTAAATTTTCTTCTTTTGAAATATATTGAGTAAATTCGACAATTGAGTCCAAAATGGTTACAAAGCTTCTAAAAAATCTTGTTTAGATTTTTTTACTTTGTCACACCAGCTTTGGTATTTTTGCAAAACTTCCGAATAAGAAATTGAGGATTCATACAATGCTTCAAATAGAGGCGGTAAAAAACGTTTAGGAAAGAATCGATGCAGAATTCCTGCTAAACGCTGTCTAATAATAAACTCGACAAACAAAGATTTAGCAAAAGGAAGAGTGTTATTACTAAGCTCAACTACAGCATGAGCATCAGCTAAACGACGCACAGTAAACTGTTCTAATGCCAGTGTTAAATCATCTGCATATTCATCCAAAAGCTGATTGAATATGACTACATCTTCAAGAGCCGAATTGCAACCTTGACCGAGGGCGGGTGATACAGCGTGGGCAGCATCACCAATTAGTAACGCACTATCGTCATAATGGTAACGGTTACAGCGAATTGTTAAAGTAGTCGCAACTGGTTTGGCTAAGAAAGCTGCTGCTACCGATTTTGGCATCAGTTGACCTACTTCTGGGAAATTTTGCTTGAAGAATTGCAAAACCTCTGCTTCGCTCTTTAACTTGATTATTTGATTATTCACTCGAGGAAAGTGAATTACTCCACTCATCTGGCCGTCAAACTGGTGTAGTAATATTA
>JASJDX010000077.1 GCA_030064975.1 Pleurocapsa sp. MO_192.B19 | reverse complement strand
CAGATATGTCCTAACTCTTTCCTCTTTACCAGCAAGCTCAAGTGCAATATTGCCAACAAAGCAACCTTTGACATCTCCAAGCTGCTGCTTGAGAGATTGATTAGCCCGAAAGGGTGTCTCAAAGACATGCTCAAGCTTTTGTTCAGCGGGTATTTTAGATTTGGCGATCTCCTTGAACTTCCTAGTAATATCGCTTGCATATACCTCAAGTGCAGCCAGAACCATATCTATTTTTGAGGGAAAAAGGTGATAGAGTGTACTCTTATTCACTTTTGCTTCAGAACAGATTAGATTAGTTCCAACTGCGTGAAAGCCCTCAGCGTAGAACAGATTTAGAGCCGCTTGGATTACACGCTCACGGGGCGAGAGTGTGGATGACATAATGGATTATTGAACCAACTAGTTTGTTTATAGCCTAGTTTAGTTCACTTTGTCAATTTTTGGCAATTTTTGAACACTGATACTCTTAAAACTCTTCTATAGCAATGATTAGAGCGACATAACTATTTATTAGACAGAAAAATTCTCGATAGGATGGATATCTCGAATTTTTCCGTCTATTAACCTCATTAAGAATAATATTAAGAATTATTCAGACTATCATTCCTTATTGGGACGATATCTCGAATTTTTCTGGATATTGCCCTATACTTCTTCTTAGAAAGATATTCCGTATTAAATCTTGAACGATTAATTTCATAAGATTTCTTAACATTAACTTAGCTTATATTTCCTATGAAGACTGTGAGTGTGTCGGACTAAAAATTCACGACTCCGTTACGGGAGAAGTAGTCAGTGCAGCACTCTTTGACCATTTTTAGCAGACAGGAGACCCGGTAGCGCTCCTGAAAGATAAGGGAAGTGATCTAGCCAGAGGAGTGTCTCTGTGGAAAGAAAATAACCACAAAAGTAATCTTCCCAATATCGATGATGTCACTCATGTGGTAGCTAATGCACTGAAAAAACAAGATGTCTGAAAAGTAAATTTTGTCACCTAAAAGTTAAATTTAATACGTAGATTATCAAGTTGAAACGCAGTAATTTCGTTAGGATAAATTCACTCAAAAGTAGTCATTGAGACTTTTCAGATATCCTCTAAGGAATTTAGGGTTTCGCGAAATTGTAGTTACTTTTCATAAAACCCTTTTTCTGTATTACTTTGCAAGTGTCGAGTCTGTTTTTTGTCCTGTACAGAGCTTTTCAGCACGTAATGATAATGATTCTGAGTTTATATAAATAGTATTTCCAAAAACTTTTATTTTAATTCAACATTGCTTTTGAGTTTTTTGCTCAAAAGCAAATTTTATCATGCCATTTTTTTACTCTTTATTTATAAAGTAAGTTTTGACTATTAATAACCTAGAAACATAAACAAAAGCTAAGATTAACAATTATTTACTTTTTGAAAGCGTTTTTTGTTCTTTGCTTAAAGAGCGAATAAATCCCCGTAATATTTCAGTTTTAGTCCGCTTGGTTTGCTTGGCATAGCTATCTAAGATTTTTAGTTCATGTGCAGGAACTCTTATGTTTATTTGTTTTTTACACATAACCTTAACTAGCCGAAGGCTATCTTGAATTGATTTGCTATAAATATGCTATACTAATTATTATATCAGATTCGCTTATTAACTCCCTTATAAAAGACGAAAAAAGCATTAAATAGTAATTTTGTCTTGTAGATATTTGGAGTCGAAAATATCATTATATTCATAAAAATGTTAACAATAGTTAATAGCTAAGGCGTGTCTTTATTACATAAACCGCGTCCAGATAGAAAACTGGAGTTTAAGGTAATTCATTTTTTCCCTTTTCCCCTTCCCCTTTAACCTAAAACAGTTATCTAAAAAACTATGGGTTTCAAAGTGGACGCGGTTTAGCTATCAAATTAGTCTTACAAGTTGTAACAACTATTAGGCAACATCTCACAAGACTAAAGATAGTCTTAAGGAGAAAAGAGATTGTATCTCTTAAAAATGCCAATGTTTTCTTTAAATAAGATTAATGGATCTTTTTCCACCATCGATCGCCCAATTTTAGGGCGAACTTTACCTTCATTATTAGATGAAGCTTGCGATTACTATCCAAATCATCATGCATTTAACCAGTGGAAAACAAATGCTTGGCAGTCTCAGTCTAGTCAAGAATTGCGAACTGCTACTGAAGAGTTGGCTCTAGGATTGTTTGAAGAACAATTGAGGCTAGGGGACAAAATTGCCTTTTTGATGCACAGCGATCTTAATTTCTGTTTAGCAGATTTTGCTTCTTTACTGGCGGGATTAGTCAACATCCCAATCGATTTGTCTCAGACTCTAGATAATATTGTATTTATCCTGAGTCATTCAGCAGCCAAGGTATTAATTGTTTCGGACATAGATCTTCTAGCTCAAGTCATTCCCTACCTTGGGGAAACACCCAATCTTCAGACAATTATTGTCGCTGATATTCCTGCTGATTGGGAGGAAAAACGCACTCAACTATTAACTTGTGGTGTAGATCAGAAGAGTTCGGAGTTATCAACAAACAGTAACTCTTCTCCAGCTTGTTTATGTATTCCGATGTTGCTGTGTCAAGCACGACAAGACTTATCCTGTCCTGAACTGCCTCAATGTATTCAATTGCTTTCCCTAGAAGAAGTTCGAGCCAGGGGTCAACAGTTATGGAATGAAGAGCGGATCAAGGAATTGCGATCGCAAATATCGCCTCAAGACTTGGCAACCATAGTCTATATTGCTGGGGATACAGGACAACCGAAAGGAGTAATGTTGAGCCATGAGAATCTTACTGCTGATATTCTGACTACTTTTAACAGTATTCCTGAGTTGCAAGCAGGAGGAAGAGAGACAGTACTGTCCTTTTTGCCCTTAACCCATATTTTCGCACGGGCGCTAATTTACGGTCATCTTAATTACGGACATAGCATCTATTTTTCCACTCCCAATCGAGCAGTTAGAGATTTCAAAACAGTACAACCGACTCTGGTAGCTACTGTACCGCGATTACTAGAAAAAATTTATCAAAAGATTATTGATCGCGGTAACAAGCTTAAAGGAATCAACCAAACCATTTTTAATTGGGCATTAAAACTAGCTCAAAATTACGAGTTAGGAAAACCCAGAACATTATCCTCTGATCTGCAACTAAAGTTAGCAGATCGCTTGGTTTTCTCTCAAGTTCGCCAACCCTTTGGTGGCAGGCTGAAATACTTTATCAGTGGTGGTGCAGCCTTAAAAGCCGAGATTGCCAATGTACTCAGTGCTGCGGGAATGACGGTGCTACAGGGCTATGGTTTAACAGAAACCAGTTCAGTGATTTGCTGTAATCGAGATGGTTTAAACCGTGCAGGAACAGTAGGATTACCCATTGCAGGAGTAGAAATTGCGATCGCCCCTGATCGAGAAATTTTAGTCAAAGCGCCTTACGTGATGCAGGGCTATTATAAAAATCCCGATGCTACTAAGGCAGTAATTGACGAACAAGGCTGGCTGCATACAGGAGATTTAGGAGAATTTACCCCAGAAGGTTTCTTAACCATTACGGGCAGTAAAAAAGACTTATTTAAACTTTCCACTGGAAAATATGTCACGCCACAACCTTTAGAAGAGCAAGTCAAGCGATCTGCTTTAGTCGCCCAGGCGGTAGTAGTCGGAATACAGAAAAAGTTTTGTGGAATGTTGATTTTTCCTGATCTGGATCAGTTACGGGAACATGCTCAAACTTTAGGTTGGCAAGAACCAAATACCGAGTTGTTACAGCAGTCTGAGATTATCGATCTTTATCAAACTTTAGTTGATCAAGCCAACGAACAACTTCCGATATGGTCGAAAGTTAAGCGGTTTCAGCTACTCAATGCGCGTTTCACCATCGACAATGGGCTATTGCAGAAAAAGTTGAAAGTCAATCGAGCCAAAGTTAACGAGATATTTGCGACAGAAATAAACGCTCTCTATGGCGAAGAGTTAGTAGGGGCGAATGATCGTGTGCCCGAACAGGAGTTAGCTCGCTCTGCGGGAAGCTACGCAACGGAGTTAAATTTTCTCTTTTGGCTAACTAGTAGAATACGAAGCTTATATCCCAAATTACAGACTATTTTAGTTAAAGCAAAATCTATCTCAGTTAGACAGTCGCTTAAACGACTAACTCGCAAAACTGCCATCAAAGCCAAGTTGTCTTGGAGACATCTTAAAAACTTTCAAAACTATATTACCCTACCCTCCACGATGCCGTGGAAACTACAAGAAGAAAAGAGTAATTCTGAAGAATTAGAGTGAACTAAAGGGAGGAAAAGATGATGTTTAAACCGTTCCGAACCGCTGCTGTATTAGGTGCTGGTGTTATGGGTTCGCAAATTGCAGCCCATCTAGCGAATGCGGGATTAACAGTTCATTTACTGGATATACCTGCACCAGAAGGAGACAAAAATGCAATTGTCGAAGCTGCGTGGAAGAAAGCACTAAAGCTAAAACCGCCGATTTTATTTACTGATAAGGTTGCCCGTCGCGTTACTTTAGGCAATTTTGACGAACATCTCGATCGCTTAGCTGAGGTAGATTGGGTAATTGAAGTTGTAGTAGAAAATTTGGCAATCAAGCAACAATTGATGGCAAGAATTGAAGGCATTATTAGTCATGATGCGATCGTTTCTACTAATACCAGTGGTTTACCTGTCAATGAAATTGCTAAGGAACTACCTGTGTCTTTTCGCCAACGCTTTTTAGGCACTCATTTCTTTAATCCACCGCGCTATCTCAAATTACTCGAACTAATTCCCACAGAAGATACAGACATAGATATCTTACTCAGACTCAAATGGTTTGGTCGTTTGCACCTTGGCAAAGGAATTGTGGTAGCTAAAGACACTCCTAACTTTATTGCCAATCGTATTGGTATCTATGCAACCATGTTGGGTATTAAAGCCTTTACCGATGAAGGTTATACGATTGAAGAAATTGATACTCTGACAGGAACTTTAGTCGGACGACCAAAATCGGGAACTTTTCGTACTGCTGACTTGGTAGGACTTGATACTTTAGTTTATGTAGCAAAAAATCTTTATCCCGCTATTCCTCATGATGAAAGTCGCGAAGCCTTCCGCGTACCAGATTTGTTAACTAAGCTAGTGGAAACAGGAATTTTAGGAGCAAAAACAGGTCAAGGTTTCTATAAAAAAGAAAAAGGTAAGATTCTCTCTTTAAACTCAAAAACCTTTGCTTACGAAGCTGCGAAACCGATGGACTTGGGCGAACTTAAATCCATTCAAAAGCTGGAATTACCCGAACGGTTAAAAGCTTTGTATCAAGATAAAGGTTCTGCTGGTAAGTTCTTCCGCAAGTATATATTATCCATCTTGAGTTACAGTGCTTATCGTATTCCCGAAATTACCGATAGCCCGGCAGAGATCGATCGCGCGATGCGCTGGGGATTTGGTTGGGAATTAGGACCTTTTGAAATCTGGGATATCTTGGGCTTTGCAACTATCGTTACCGATATGCAAACAGCAGACATACCCTTAGCTGATTGGATCATAACGATGATTGAACATCATCAGGTAGCGGGATTTTATCAACAGGATCGAGTCTATACTCCCAGTCATGAGTATATTGCTTTAAATACTCCTCAAGATGAAATTAACCTCAATCTGATTAAATCTCATCCCGAAAATATTCTTTGGCAAAACGAAGAAGCCGCATTACTCGATCTTGGTGATGGTGTAGTTTTATACGAGTTTAGATCGAAAGGTAATACTCTCAGCTTTAAAGTCATGTCAGGACTCACAGAAGTCTTAGATATTCTAGAAAACAGCGACCATCACGGCATGGTTATTGGTAACAGCAATGTTAACTTCTGTGGTGGTGTTCATCTGGCAGAAATTGGCAAGCTGGCTCAATCAGGTCAATTAGATGCGATCGCCGATCTCGTCCTGCAATTCCAAAACACCTTACAGAGAATTCACTATTTCCCCAAACCAATTGTGGCTGCTGTTAGGGGATTAGCTCTTGGTGGTGGTTGCGAATTAGTGATGGCTTGTCCTCAAGTAGTAGCATCAGCCGAAAGCTACATTGGCTTAGTAGAACTTAGTGTTGGCTTAATTCCTGGGGCTGGAGGCATTATGCGAATGGCAGCCTGGGCAGCAGAACACGCAGCTAAAGAAACTGCCAGTCAAGTGCAACCATTTATCCAAAAAGTATTTGAAACTGTAGGTATGGCTAAAGTAGCCAATAGTGGCTATGAAGCTCAAGAACTAGGTTTCTTATCTCCTACCGCTAAGATAATTATGAATAGCGATCGCCGTTTGTATGTTGCCAAACAAGAGGTTATTCGACTTGCGCTTGAAGGTTATGCACCAATACCTCATCGTGACAACATCATGGTGTTGGGTCAACCAAGCAAAGCAGCCTTAGAACAGGCAGCTTATGTCTTCCAACAAGGAGGGTATATCTCCGAATACGATCGCTTTCTAGCTCGACGTTTAGCCTATGTCCTAACTGGTGGTGAACTTTCTGCACCTTCTTTAGTGAGTGAAGACTATCTACTGCAACTAGAACGAGAATCCTTCGTGCCGTTACTCAAAGAAGAAAAGACACAAGAACGGATTGCCCATTTGTTGAAGACTAAGAAACCTTTAAGGAATTAGTTCGGAATTCGGAGTTCTCTTGGAGTTCGGAGTTAGTAGTTCGGAATTCGGAGTTAGTAGTTGGGAGTTATTTTGGAGGTTGTTATGAATAGTTAGTTAATTATGAGTCATGAGAAGCAGAAGATTCAGGATCGAACGCTGAGTTTTGCGGTCAGAGTTGTGAAACTTTGTAAGTTTTTGTCAGAACAAGATGGTGTAACGAGAGTTTTATACAAACAACTAATTAGAAGTGGCACTTCTGTCGGCGCAAATGTTCGAGAGGCTCAATCTGCCCAATCGGAGCGGGATTTTCTGCATAAATTAGAAATTGCTTTGAAGGAAGCTAGAGAGACTGAGTATTGGCTAATTATTTTAGTAGAGGCGGACTTAGTTAAAGAGCAAAGAATTAAATTACTCAGACAAGAATGTGAAGAGATTATCAAAATCTTAGTTGTCATAACTAAAAAAATAAAACAAAAAATTAGAATGAGTTAGGAGTTAGTAGTTCGTAGTTAGGAGTTAGTCCCGTCAAGCGGGATCGAGATAGTTCGTAGTTAAGAGTTTATAGTTCGGAGTTAGAAGTTTTAAATAACTCCGAATTCCGAATTCCGAATTCCGAACTCAAAGAGAACTCCGAACTCCGAACTCTAAAGAAGGTTATGAAAGAAGCATATATCGTAAGTAGCGTCAGAACTGCCATTGGTAAAGCACCACGAGGAACGCTGCGTAACGTGCGCCCCGACGATTTGGGGGCAACTGCGGTTAAAGGTGCGATCGCCAAAATACCCAATCTCGATCCAGAACAGATTGAAGATGTGATTATGGGCTGTGCCTTTCCCGAAGGAGAACAGGGATTTAACTTAGGGCGAATTACTGCTCAGAGGGCAGGATTACCCAATTCTGTAGCAGGTTGTACCGTTAATCGTTTCTGTGCTTCGGGACTACAAACTATTGCGATGGCATCTCAGGCAATTATGACAGGACAAGCAGACGTTATGGTTGCTGGTGGGGCGGAATCAATGAGCTTGATGCCTATGGGGGGTAATTATTTGTCTCCTAACCCAGAATTGATCGCCAAATCTCCTAATACCTATATCACTATGGGGCTTACTGCCGAAAATGTTGCCAGAGAATATCATATTTCTCGTCAGGATCAAGACCAGTTTGCTTTGCGATCGCACAAAAAAGCCCTAACTGCGATCAACAGAGGTTATTTTCAAGCGGAAATTGTTCCTGTTAAGTTTAAAGAAATAATCTATGTAGACGGCAAAACCGAAACCATAGAACGGGTATTTGAGGTAGATGAAGGGCCTCGCGCCGATACCAGTATGGAAGCTTTGGCTAAATTAAAATCTGTATTTCATGTCAAGGGTACGGTAACGGCAGGGAACTCATCGCAGATGTCTGATGGGGCAGCAGCAACGGTAGTAATGAGTATGAAAATGCTCAACCAGTTACAGGTACGACCAATGGCTAAACTGCTGGGTTATGCAGTTGCTGGAGTAGCACCAGAAATCATGGGTATAGGACCAGTAGTAGCCGTACCTAAGGTACTGAAACAAGTCGGTTTAACTCTAAATGATATTGGGCTAATCGAGCTTAATGAAGCCTTTGCAGGACAGACTTTAGCAGTTATCCGCAAATTAGGACTGGATGAAGACATTATTAACGTTAATGGTGGCGCGATCGCTTTAGGACATCCTCTTGGTTGTACTGGGGCAAAACTAACCGCCACCTTACTCCATGAAATGCAGCGACGGGGTATTCGCTACGGCATGATTACTATGTGTGTTGGCGGTGGCATGGGTGCTGCGGGAGTGTTTGAAAACCTGATTTTATGAGTTTAGAGTTCGGAGTTTAGAGTTCGGAGTACTCGCTGCGCGAGACGCTACGCTACGGAGTTCGGAGTATGCCCTACGGGCACGCTGAGTCTAACGACTTGCTCCGCAACCGCGAACGGAGTATTCGCGCTCGCGAAAAGCTACGCAACGGAGTTCGGAGTTGTTTGAAGATAATTACAATTTGAGAGAGAAGAACCATGATGAATTTTCTTACACCAAGTGTTGGTGTTGTTTTCTTATTCTTGTTTTTGTTGGTTTGTATCGGATATGTTGGCGTTCCTCTGTGGCTATGGACGCTTTATGTTGCTAGTGTTTTAGTCTTTTACCAAGCACCATTTTGGGGGTGGATTGTATTTGGTATCTTGGCGTTAGTTTTTAATATTCCCCAAATACGTCGAAAACTAATCACAGCTTATCTGGTTAAGGCGATCGCAGCACTAAAACTTTTACCTAAAATTTCTGATACTGAACAAGAAGCGATCGAAGCAGGAAACGCATGGGTAGAAAGCGAATTCTTCTCTGGCAAACCCAATTTCCAACGCCTTCTCAGCGAACCCTACCCACAACTGTCACCAGATATTAAATTATTTCTTGACAACCAGGTAGAAAAAGTCTGTCAGATGGCGACTGACTGGGAAATCCATTCTCGGAAAGACTTACCGCCTGAAGTTTGGGATTATCTGAGACAAGAGCGTTTCTTTGGTATGATGATTCCGACTGAATATGGCGGGTTAGGATTTTCCAACCTGGCTTATAGTGCGGTGATGACTAAGTTGGCATCTCGTTCTTTTACCCATACTGCCACTGTTGGCGTAACTAATTCATTAGGACCAGCTAAATTACTATTACGCTATGGAACCCTAGCCCAAAAAAGCCATTATTTACCCAGATTAGCTATAGGGGAAGAAATTCCTTGTTTCGCACTCACCGAACCTAATGCTGGCTCGGATGCAGGTAGCATTGTCTCTAACGGAATAGTGTTTAAAGGCGAAGACAGCAAGTTATATCTGCGTTTAAATTGGGAGAAACGCTATATCACTTTAGCGACGATCGCAACTTTAATGGGACTGGCGTTTAGACTCCGCGATCCAGATAACTTGTTGGGTAAAGGTGAAGATGTGGGCATCACCTGTGCCTTAATTCCCACAAATACCCCTGGGGTAATTATCGATCGCCGACACGATCCCATGGGCGTACCTTTTTATAACTCTCCCACCGTGGGAAAAGATGTCATTGTTTCTATCGATCAAATTATCGGTGGTGTAGACCAAGCAGGACAGGGTTGGAAAATGTTGATGCAGTCTTTGGCTGCGGGAAGAGGAATTAGTTTTCCTGCTACCTGTACTGGAATTGCTAAATTAGTTACTAGAGTGACGGGTGCATATGCCAGAGTCCGCAGGCAATTTGGACTAAATATCGGTCGTTTTGAAGGAGTTGAAGAACCCTTGGCTCGAATCGGTGGTTTAACCTACATTATGGAAGCCGCCAAACTGTATACAGTCGGGGCAGTAGATAAGGGAGAACAACCTGCTGTCGTTTCGGCGATCGCAAAATATAATTTTACCGAACTTTCCCGTCAAATTATCAACGATGGCATGGATATTATGGGCGGTGCGGGAATTTGTCGAGGACCAAGAAACTTACTAGCAAATATTTATAGTGCGACTCCTATTCCCATAACCGTTGAAGGGGCAAATATTCTCACTCGCACCATGATTATCTTTGGACAGGGGGTAATTCGTTCCCATCCTTATGTTTATCAAGAAATAGCAGCTTTAAATGATACTAATGTTAAAGCATTCGATCGCATTTTTTGGCAGCATCTCGGTTCGATAATACGTAACTTTTTCCGCACTGTTTTACTCAGTCTGTCGCGCGGTTATCTTACTCGTTCTCACGTATCGGGGACCACTGCTAAGTATTATCGTAAGTTGGCTTGGGCATCGGCTAGCTTTGCCTTTCTAACTGACCTATCTTTAATTGCCTATGGTGGTACTCTAAAACGGCAGGAAAAACTTACAGGCAGGTTTGCCGATATTCTTTCTTGGATGTATTTAGCTACTGCTACCCTACGTCGCTTTGAAGCCGAAGGACGAAACCCAGAAGATATTCCTCTTGTCGATTGGTCGATGCAGTACGCTTTTGCCCAGATACAAAAGGGATTTATGGGTATCCTTGATAATATGTCAGTGCCGTTATTAGGAATAGTAGCTACTTGGTGGCGACTCAATCCTATTGGCAGGATGCCAGCAGATAAATTGGGTGGTAAGATTGCTCGAATAATGCAAACCCCTGGAATGCAGAAAGATAATCTTACTAAAAATATTTATATTCCTACTAATACGGAAGAAGCTTTAGGAAGATTGGAACAAGCATTAATGCTTTCAGTTGCAGCAGAGTCAATTCTCAAAAAAATTAAAACTGCCATTAAAGAAGGTAAGTTACCTCAAGATAAACCAGTAATGTTGATTCGTAATGCTTTAGAAGCAGAAATTATTAGTCTCGATGAAGTCAAACTATTAACCCAAGCTGAATCTGCGCGCAATGATGCTGTTCGAGTAGATTCATTTACTCTGAAAGAATATCAAGGAGACTCAGTGACAGAAATATCTGGTAGTAAAACAAAAATCTGTGGGACGAGTCTGAAGAAGAAGACAGTAAAAGGAAAAATCTAGATCTAATGTCTTCTTGTTTTAAAACATAGAAATTTTAAAACAAAGAAAAAGGGTAGGCGATCTCCTACCCTAATCGTGTGTTGTTGAGCCAAGTTCTGTTAACTAGAAATCGCTACCATTAGCAACAATCAACTCCTCACCATCCAAACTATATTCGCTAATCAGGTCAATGTAGTTAACATTGAAACCACTACTGCCCATATCCAAACGAAGTTCGTGAGTGCCAGCAGTTAGAGAGAGGTTGTCACCTATAGCATTTTCCCAAGACTGCCAACCACCAGTATCGCCAAAGTACAAAGTAGTGAATTGACCGTCAATGGAGACATCGAGACTATGAGAAGCATCAACATCGGAAGCAACGCGACCAACTACTTGATAGTTGCCATCGTAAGGAACATCTACGCTGTAGGTTAACCATTCGCCAGATTCAATCCAGCCGACGTTGAAGCCACCGCTAATGTCTCTTGTAGGTTCAATATCTACTGGTCTGTTTCGATATCCGCCACCTTGGTTTTCGTAATCGGTATCGTAAAAAGTATTGTCAGAGGTGTAGTAATCGTCTTGATAGTCTTCCGCTTCGATTCTGATGTTTTCTGGAGTAACTAAATCGATATAGTTAATGTTAAAACCAGAACTACCCATGTCAATGCGGAGTTCGTGACTACCAGCAGTCAATTCTAAGTTGCCACCAATCGTATCTTCCCAAGATTGCCAGCCACCAGTACCACCGAAGTTCACGGTGGTCATTTGTCCGTCGATGGAGACATCAAAACTGTGGTCAGCATCTAGATTAGAAGCAACACGGGCAACTACTTGATAGGTGCCGTCTTCGGGAACATCGACATTGTAGGTAAGCCATTCTCCTTGGTTAATCCAGCCGACAGTATAGCCACCGTTAACATCTCCAGACACTCCTAGATCGACATCATCATTACGGTATTCTCCTCCTGCGTTACCAGAAGTAAAGTCATAATAATCTTGATAGTCTTCGGTTTCTACTCTTAATGCTTCTAGACTATTGCCAAAGTTGAGGTTGGTAATTGTTTCCCCAGTACCGACAAATACTTCGTGGGTGTTAACACGATCAGAACTAAGTATGGGAGTAAAACCAATGGCTAATTCATTTTCGATGTAAGGACTTTCATCATTGTTGTTATTGTGGACTATTTGCAACCCAGCATCACCATCGGGGTTTTCTAGACCGACGGTGGCACTATTAACCGCAGCATTCATATCTTGATATTGATAGACAATACTGCCGTCAGCATTGAGAATGGTTTGGAAAGTTAGTGAATCTTCAACTTCATAACGGGCAACATCTTGATATTGGACAATAAATCTATCTGTTGCCGCATCATAATGATGATAGATCGAACCACTGTATTCAGGATTTAGATCGTCCCAGAAGGGTGCAATGAAGTTACTGAGATTGTAGGAATTAGTGATTCCAGAATTGTAATATTCTGTTCCATTGTCACCAAAAGTCAGATAGCCATTGGAAGAAATATTAACTGTATCGTTAGCTTCACCGTAGAAATCAAAACTAAAAGGTAAAGCAACACTAGCAGCTTCATCATCACCTAGATCTAATTCCGTTCCTACACCTGAGATATCAACCCAGTCATAAGTAATACCATCTGGTTGTTTGCTATCTTGCCATTGATATTCAATAGTTGCAGGATAGGTTTGATTCCATCTAGGTTCTTTTTGTTCGGTAACGCTGTAGTTACCAAATCTGACATCAGTGAAACTATAAAAGCCATCAGCATCAGTAACGGTAGAAGTTTCCCCTTCATCTAGCTGACCGTTTTCATTACTGTCTAAATAAATAGTCCAGCCTTCAATACCTGATTCAGAACTATCAAACACACCATTTTTATTCAGGTCATGCCATTTGTAACCGCTAATTTCCCCAGGAGTCAGATTAGGAGTATAGTTTAGATAGATTTCACTATCGTTTTGTTCGTAGCCTGTCCAAGTTAGATAGTTGCCATCAATTTGAGGATTACTATCATAGGTATCGTTATCAGTTAACTGGATTATTTCTGAACCGTTGTAGAAATAAATTTCGCTATCATTGCCATCATTTCCAGACCAAACAATATTATTACCAGAAATTTGCAGGCTATGATCTCCTGTATCATTATTGGTTATTTGGATAGTTTCCGAACCATTATAGAGATAGATTTCGCTATCATTGCCATCATCCCCTGACCAGACTACATTATTACCAGAAATTTGCGGGCTACTATCATAGGTGTTGTTGTCGGTTAGTTGGGTGACTTCACTACCATCGTAGAGATAGATTTCGCTATCACCCTCGTCATAAGCAGACCAAACAATATTATTACCCGAAATTTGAGGACTACTTTCACTCAGACTATTTCTAGTTAATTGAGTGACACCAGTACCATCATAAAAATAAATTTCCGAGTCTTTACCATCAGAATCAGACCAAGCTAGCTGATTACCCGACAGATCGAATTCATTGATAACTGTATCGGCATCTGTAAGCCGAGTTGTACTAGTTCCATCGTAGAGATAGATAGCATTATCAGGATAATAGTGATAGTTGGGTTCACCTTCGTAACTTAACCAGGCAACGTTGCCATCAGAAACCTGGGGATTATCATCATTGACATCATTATCGGTTAATTGAATTGTTTCAGAACCATTATAGAGATAGATTTCGTTATCATTGCCGTCACTAGCAGACCAAACCACACTATTTCCATCAATGTTTTCCTTTTAAGTATTAACAAATATGAGTTGGGCTAGATAATTAACTAGTAAGTATTTAATCTCTTTTCTCTAACTTAATTATAGAACTTTTAGCTATATTTTGAGATTAGTAATTATTAAAATTTCTAGGAAAATAAAAAATCAATTAATCGCTAACCAAACCTTATTAATTCGCCAGTTAAATTAGGAACTTCTTCCATCAATAGCATTTCTAAAGCTGTACGAATACAATTGGCATTGGGTGGACAACCAGGGAGATAAACATCTACATCAACCAGGTTGTGAACTGGCAATACTTGGTCTAATAAAGTTGGCACTATGCCTGGTTCATTAGGTATTTGATTTTGGATATCAGCAGCTTCGAGATAACAACGCTGAAGTACTGATTCGGTATCTCCTAAAGGATTACGTAAAGCAGTTACATTACCCGTTACGGCACAGTCACCAAAGGAAATCAGAATTTTTGAGCGATCGCGTACTTGTCTAATCAGTTCTAAATTATCTTCATTAGCGATCGCACCTTCAACTAAGACAATATCTACTCCTTCAGGATATTCTTTGATGTCTGCAAAAGGGCTGTAAACAAGTTCTACTTTTTCAGCTAAGTAAAACAGCCATTCGTCTAAATCTAAAAAGGACATATGGCAGCCAGAACAGCCACCGAGCCATACTGTTGCTAATTTTATTTTGTTCATTTTCCTTTGTTAGTGGTTAGTCCCGTCAAGCGGGATAGAGATAGTTAGTAGTTAGTAGTTAGTAGTTAGTAATTAGTAGTTTTCTGTTGATTGAAGATTTGAATAATCCCCTAAAGGTTTTTCTAGCAAATTAGTTCAAAAGTGTAAGGAAGTTTGGGTACTGGTGAATAGTAATTTTTGTCAGATACTTGTTGCCATTCTTGGACTAATTCGGTAGGTATGTGTAGACGGGCATAAGTATTGCTTTCAAGAGGAATTTCCAGCATTAGATCGTTTAAAGATAGCCTGGGAAAAATATTTTTAAGATTGTATTGTCCGATGCTAGGTAACGGCGGGTTTTCAAAAAATATGTCGGTTGCTTCGTAGCGTTCGTTTGAGGTACTAATTATTAGAGGTTTTTGAGACTGAATATTGGCAGAACTATAAAGTCCAGATAACCGTAGATTTAAAGAGGTAACTTCAGGGGAATCAACTTCAGTAAAAAACATCACCTCCCATTTATGTCCTGCATCATCGGTTAACACCTGTTCCGAGCGACAGTGTAATTTTCCTGGTGCAATATCGGTTTCGGTGATAGTGGCAATTACTGGTTGAATAGTTAAAAGAGCAATAATTAAGAAAAAAATTAGGGTAGCAACTACAAAAATAATGCCCCATTCGAGATCTTTTAAGATATGACGTAACATTTCATTCACCTCCCTATACTGAATTGGTAATTTTAATATCCATTAACCAATCAAGTTAACCATTCTCTCTTCTTCCTCGCTGTGGTGATAAATTCCAACTTAAATCGCTCTTTAGTCATTTCCCCTACTGTCGAACCTTGAGCAAAAATTGCCCCTGTCGGACAAGCCATCATACATTTTCCACAGGAGGTACAGCTATTAGAAGTACCCCAAGGCTGATTTAAATCGGTAATTACGTGAGAATTGTATCCTCTTCCCGCCATATCCCAAGTATGCGCCCCTTCGATTTCGTCACAGACTCTAATGCAGCGAGTACAAAGCACACAGCGATTATGGTCAATGCCAAAGCGATCGTGGGACAAATCTACGGTACGTTGAGGAAACTGATAGGCTAAACTAACGTGTTCCATGCCCATTTCTACCGCCAGATCCTGTAGTTCGCAGTTACCGTTGGCAACACATACTGCACAAACGTGATTGCCTTCAGCAAACAGCATTTCAATTATCATTCTGCGGTATTTTTGTAACCTTTCACTGTTAGTTTGAATCTCCATCCCTTCAGCAACTTTAGTTACACAAGCAGGTTGAAGCCTATGATCACCAGCAATCTCAACTAAGCACAAGCGACAAGCACCGATATCCGATACTCCTTCTAGATGACAAAGAGTAGGAATATGAATGTCTGCATTCCGCGCAGCTTCTAAGATGGTTTCTGATTCCCGCGCACTTATCAAGCGATCGTTAATGGTTAGAGTTTTGACTGCCACTGTACTTAGGTTTATTTGTTACTTCTATAGTTGTTTATAGGATAGAAGTTTGAGAAAGTTGTGAAGGATTTTAGTTCGGAGTTCGGAGTTCGGAGTTCGGAGTTTGGAGTTCGGAGTTCGGAGTTCGGAGTTCGGAGTTCGGAGTTCGGAGTTTGGAGTTCGGAGTTTGGAGTTCGGAGTTCGGAGTTTGGAGTTCGGAGTTTGGAGTTCTTAGTTCGGAGTTCGGAGTTTGGAGTTCGGAGTTCGGAGTTTGGAGTTCGGAGTTTGGAGTTCTTAGTTCGGAGTTCGGAGTTTGGAGTTCTTAGTTCGTGGAAGATTCTACTGCGCTTTTCATATGAGTAGACCACGATAACCAAATTTTAAAATAGCTATTAGCTATTAGCTATTAGCTACGAACTAGCTAATTAGAAATGTAGTCTATTCAACTGAAAACGGCTGTAA
>JASJDX010000035.1 GCA_030064975.1 Pleurocapsa sp. MO_192.B19 | reverse complement strand
ATACTTGCCAGTTGTTTTTCAGCAACTTCAGCATCTTGGGAATGTTGTTCTAATAATTGTCGATGATAATCAACTGAGGAGCGATGATATGCTGCCAACTCTCGATAGTACTGAATTAATTCCCTTAAAGCTTGTTGAGCCACAATGGGTGTTGAAGGTGCTTGTGGCGGTTGTCTGGTTGAGATCGCTGTAATTACCATTTATTTAATTCTCTTCAAAGCTGGATAATCGAATGTGCCTCATTGAGCAGCATTCCTTAATATTTTATTAAACTTTTTAACAAGTAGCATCCACTACAGTTTTTTACTCTTTAACTTCTAATGGTTATGATTATCCTGAAGTTGAATCAAATAATTGCCAGAAATGTTCCTCAGCCTTGAGGCTGGAGTTTAGACTAACAGGCGATCGCGGTCCTGAAATAAGCGAGCACGCAATTCAAAAAAGAACCATGGAGGGGAGCGAAAAAGTATGGTCAGGATTAAATTCCTCACCGCCTTTTAGTAGATGATGAAAAGACTCCAAACTTTTCTCATCTACCAATATGTTCAATAAAATTCAACAATTTCGTCAAGAAGCCTACAAGCTATTGGGCAAAGCTAAAGATGCTACCTTTGAGCTAATGGATGCGGTGCTGCTAACCCGCAATGTTTATTCTTTCGCCGAGCTATCACTATCGCCCGTTTTTCGCCGTCAGTGGCCTTCTCTGTATGAAGCTTTAGAAGATTGCCGCCCCAATCGGCACAAGTTAAGGAAACTTTACATCAAACAGGTTCCTAAAAACGAGAGAGTCATCTTAGGGGGAGATCACACTCCTTGGCCAAGACTAGAAGCTGAAACCCTCAAAGACCGAACATTTCAACACGGAGCTAGGGTCATTTCAGGAAAGCCGATTACTTTGGGGCATGGTTATAGTACCATCGCCTGGATTCCTGAAGATAAGGGAAGCTGGGCCTTACCTTTATGTCACGAGAGAATCACCAGTTTCGAGACTCCCGTCAAGAGAGCGGCTTGGCAACTCAGACAAATCACTCGAGAATTAGGAGTGCGTCCTCTAAGCTTCTGGGACAGCGAGTACGGCTGCGCCTCCTTTGTCAATCAAACAGCCGATATTGAGGCAGATATTGTGATGCGGCTGCGTCCCAATCGTTGTCTGTGGGGAGTACCACCTGCCTATGAGGGGAAAGGACGACCCAAAAAACATGGAGCCAAGTTTAAGCTCTCTGACCCGAGCAGTTGGGGCATTCCTGTCGAGTCAATAGAAATTGATGACCAGACTTGGGGCAAGGTGCAGATTCAACGTTGGAGACAGCTTCACTTTAAAGGAGCAGCCGACCAGGAAATGGAGATTATTCTCATCCAACGCCAAGGCACAGCTCTTTCTAAAAAAGCAGCTAAGCCCATCTGGTTGGCTTGGCTTGGAGTTGAGATGCCCCAGGTGGAACAACTATGGTACCAGTACCTGCGACGCTTTGCCATCGAGCATTGGAACCGCTTTGCCAAGCAGCGATTACATTGGACACTTCCCAAACTGGGCACTCCTGAACAAGGACAACGTTGGAGTGATTTAATGCCTCTGATGACTTGGCAGTTGTGGCTGGCTCGTGAGATAGTGACTGATAATCCCCTGCCCTGGCAAAAGCCTCAACCGATAGCCCAATTGACTCCAGGGAGGGTCGCACAAGCTTTTGGGGGAGTTTTAGCCGCTATTGGCACTCCAGCTCGTGAGCCCAAACCTCGCGGAAAGTCTCTCGGCTGGCCCAAAGGGAAAAAACGCTCTAAAAGAACTCGCTATCCAGTGGTGAAAAAAGGCTTCTCTAGAAGTAAAAAAGAAAAGCAAGTGTCAAATTAACGCCAAGTTTTGACTTTTTCTGTCTTTCTCAGCTCTTTCAAGACGGCTGAGTCAGTTGCTCCTGTTTATTCCGAAACAAGTTCGCGGTCAACTTACGCGAATTGATTTTTCTTTTTTAAGTTGGCGATCGCCTGTTAGTCTAAACTCCAGTGATTTTTCCGTAATTGAACTAAATATTGCTAGAACAATCTCAACTGCCCAGGACTAACGCTCCTATATAGACTTTTGTGTACATTAAGATTACAAGCACGGTAAAGGCTGGTCAAGTTTGACAGAGAATTATTAGAACAATTAAAGTCCCTATGATGGGTCTGCAATATAGCACCCGACCATTCCGAACGAGTTAAATCTGGGGGGATTTCTCCTGGTTTGTAGCATTTCTTGCCACAGCAAGAACAGCACCAATTACTTTTTTCCTTCACCGACAGAGATAGTTCTTTCCAATTATCGGGATAGCGAGTTAAATCTATAGGCATTGATTAAATGGCGATCGCTGTTTAAATATTTTACCGTGTATGTGCGATTGCGCTCCTAAAAAGAGATGTTAATTAAAGTTAAATTTGAGCCAATAACATCGATCTGAAAGCGGACACTCAAAACATTTGGGATTTCTGGCGGTACAGATTATCGCTCCAAAGTCTAGCAACGTAAGATTCCAACGTCCGACTTCTCTATCTGGCGCGACTTTATCTGCCGAACCCCACAAAATCTTACAACGAGACTTTACTCTTTCTCCTTTGACGTTAAAGAATCTTTCTAAAATACGAGCCACGTTAGTATCCATTACCGCTGTTGGCTGCTCGAATGCCTGAGAACAGATAGCCCTCGCTGTATACTTGCCGATGCCAGGAAGTTTGAGTAGTTCTTTTTCCGATTGCGGTATTTCTCCCTGATATCGCTCGGCGACAATCTGTGCTGTTCGAGATAATCTTTCTGCTCTAAAAAATAGCCCCAACGGTTTCATCAACTCTCCAATATCTTCTACATCGGCAGCGACTAATTTATCTAGGGTGGGATAGTTTACTAAAAAAGCTTCGTAGACAGGTGCGACGGTATCTGCATCGGTTTTTTGTAATAAAAATTCCGCGACTAAAATATCATACGGGTTAGATGTTCTGCGCCAGGGGTAGTCTCTAAGATTGTGTTCTGCCCAAGTTAAAAGGCGATTCCGAAACCACTCAATTTTTTCTGGTAGAAGATTGACAATCTTTTCCAAAGATTTAGTCACCATGTTGTTGGCTTTCAACTCGATCGCGATAGCTAACTCGGTAATGCAGCCCTAGCAATTGACTCGATCTCGATCTATTCTAGGTCACGAGAGATTGACTTGATGCTTAAAGTGTAACCCTGCTCCTTTGATTATTGAATCTGAATCTAAATCCATGCTACTGGATCTAACTTATAGTAGCGTTTTAGTTGATTGTAAAGAGCGGGATGCAGTTGAGCCAATTGTTTGGGTTTTTCAAAAAAAGTCTCTGTAGCAACAGCAAAGAATTCGGCGGGGTTAGTTGTGCCATACGCATCCATAACTGTTTGACTACCTCGTTGCACATTTTTAATTAATTGCTGATATTCTCGTGTAAATACAAGAGCCCAAGTAACATAGTCTGACTCTTGTTCTAGAATAGGTACGCCGTTAGCAGTTCCACTTTCACTGTCTAGCTGATGGGCAAACTCGTGGAGAATAACATTGTGTCCGTCCTGCCAATTCTGTGTATCGTATTTAATCTGCGACCAGGAAAGTACAACTCTATCTCTAGTCCAGGATTCGCCCAGCCTGACTACTTTGCTTTCTTGAACAACGTAATTGCTAATCGGCTTAGTCTGGTTTACTACATAAGCACTAGGGTAAACCAAAATAGAACAAAGTTTTGGGTAATACTCCCCTCTTTCATTCAACAGCAGCAGAGAGGCAATCGCAGCAATAGTCAGCTTAATTTCTGACGTGATTGACAATCCACCACATCCCACAAACTGTTTTTCCGCCAGAATTACATTGACGTGACCCTGAAGTCTTTTTTGTAAAGGTTCTGGAAGATGTTGATAGATGGGCAGATTCTGCTGAATAATAGTCAGCCAATGTAAGCTCATTGGTTGGTTTTTAAGCCTTTGACGGCGAAGTTGGGTTAGAACAGGCACTAGCCAAATCAAAGCGATAATCACCATCATAGTTAAGAAGACAACGATGACTTTAATCATCTGCGCTCACTCCACTGCTAGTTAGGGATTCAGGTGCAGGATGTCCGTCTTCTGTATCCTTAATAGCTGATATCATACTACAGACGATTCACATTTTGGGCGACAGAACCTCATCGGTTTCTTCCCGCACAATCAACACCGAGCAGGGGGCATGATGAGTTACATAATTACTGATACTGCCCAGAAACATTTCTTTTAGTCCAGTCAGACCTCTGCTACCTACTAAGATTAAGTCTGCTGACCAGGTTTGCGCCGATTCGCAAATATTACGCCCTGGATAACCCAAGCTTTGCTCCCATTCAGTCTTAACTCCTGCTTGAGTTGCTTCTTCTGCCAGCGACTGCAATAATTCTAGTCCTGACTGTTCCAATTTCTGCCAGTGTTGTTGATAAACGTTCACTACCGATTTGTCTATCGGCTCCGATGCTCGACCATAGTAAATAAACGGACTGGGATAAATCTTTTCTTCAGAGGATAAAACGTGCAGCAGCATCAAGCTCGCCCCTGTTATTTTAGCCAAAGACAGACCCGTTTCAAAGACCTTTCTGCTAATTGTCGAATGATCTATGCCTACCAAAATTTTGTTAAACATCTCGATTTCCTCTAGTCTTAGGGAGAATAATTAAAGCCTCTTCCTAAAATTTCTGATATACACCGAGTAACTCCGCCTGCTCAAGAATATGACCTACCATGGCTTTCTCCAACTCCGCTTTGTGAGATGAGTGTACCAATAGTTTGGCAAATTCAAGCCATTCTTCTTTATTCATTTTCAGGTCTTGAGGACAAGCAGCAAAATCTAGGCAGAGTACGGTAGAACGACCATTAAGTGAGCGGAATACTCGGCATTGAGTCGAAAGAAACGGTGCTAGGGTACGAAAACGCTGGCGTTGCCTCTATTTCCAAGTCAATACTCGTACAGTTGAGTGGTGAGTTTTTAAATGCCATGGCGAACCTCCCTCCACCTAGCAACAGCTACTCCTATCTTTATTGTAGGCATTTGTTAATGACTTGTTAGATTGCAGACATATCTCTTGATGAGGGAACTGAAATGTCAATCCTAACAGAAGAAGAATGGAACTTTCTTTATGAGAGTCTGGTCCAATGGAGCGGTAATAAGTTAGGACAAACAACCAATAATAATGATGTAGTTCTCTTTATAGCTGGCGTAGCTTTTCTCATCCTCTATCTAGTATTTTCGGCTTGGACGGAGATGGAAACGAAATTACCTTGGAAGCGCAATCGCGGCTTGCACAAAAAACCAGTCTCACTATAAAACTGGCATTCACTGAATATGGGAACGGTGGGACTCGAACCCACAACCAAACGATTAAGAGTCGCTTGCTCTGCCAATTGAGCTACGTTCCCAGGCGAAAATCAAACCCCTACTATATCTAATACTAAATTCGCGTGATTTTAAACCTTGAAAAAACTTGTTGATTTTTTCTGTATGAGAAGTGAATTGGCTATTTATCTTGAATTCACGCCAACACCAGCTCGAACAACCTCTAAGAGCACTTCGGCTTTCTTGGAGGATTTGACTGGTGCTGCTACTACTTCGCCAACCCGATGTAGCTCCTCTCTTGTGGATTGTGGACTGGTGATGATTGTGAGTTGGTGAGTCGGAAAAACCAACTGCTCGTTGCCTTCCGGTCGACCACTCAGGGTGAAGTCCAAGGGAGCGCAACTCACGCGATTCCCTTTCTGGTTCATTACTTCATAGCACCAACCTGCCTGACTGACTACCACATCTCCTGGAAGAAACTGTGGTGAAAGCTTCAAAATCTTTTTGCTGACGAATGTCGGTCTCCATCCTTTAACAATGACGAAAAGGACAGTTACCCATTCCTCACAGCGAACGATTTGTCCGATGTCAACTCCCAAATATCTAGCTACAAGCCGTCTCATGATTGCTCTGGAATGAGAGAGGAGCTCAATATCGGCTCAGGCACTCTCTCTTTTTATCTATCTACTTCTATTCTAGTACTGATACCCATTCCCATTCACCCTCAAGGAGTTGAAACTAACAACTGCTTAGATTTTAGACTAGACCCCAATGCAGAGATAGAAGAACAATGGAGTCTAGCAGGTTATTCATGGTACGACGGTGAACTTATACGTAATAGACAATCTAGATCTACTCGCTCAGAACAATTATTCATATTAGAAAACCATCCCTTTTTTACGCTTTGTTTGTCCAGTTGGCAGACATGAATTTGAGCGGAATAATCCTCCCGCTCTGCATTGGGATTGCTCAAACCCAGAATGCGGTTGGATTGACGATTCTGTTTAAAGCGAGCGCTTTTTAAAATTCAATATTCTTACACAAACAAGATAATAAGCAACAGGAAACTAAAGAGAGACCAACCTGTTTGCCTGAAAATAGGTAACATTAACGATTTCATCATTTGTCCTCCTGAATATCTCTAAATGCTAATTTGGGGGAATTATTGATTCAACTTTCTGTAACTCCACTAATGGGAAGTTAAAAACAATTTCTTTCAGACCAGAAAAAATCAATTGCACTCAAACACCTCCTTACTAATACACAATTCAGCAATGCGGTTTAGAAACTAATCTATTTGTCTCTCAATCTCGGCTGCTGCGTCGTTTAACTCCTGCTGTAACTGCTCAACCGTTGGCAAATTATTTTTAAGTTCTGGTATATCCTCCAAGCTATGAGTCGATACTCCAATCGGGGTATTTACTCCACGCAGAGAATACTCAACTACAGTATTCTCTTTCGACTTACACAACACCATGCCAATAGTTGGCTGGTCATCTGGATGCTTCAGCAAATCATCTACAACGTTGACATAGAAATTAATCTGTCCAGAAAATGCAGGTTCAAACTTACCCATCTTCAAGTCAATCACAATAAAGCAGCGTAGTTTTAAATGATAGAACAACAGGTCAATTCGGAATTCTTGTCCCCCTACTTCCAAAACATACTGACTGCCAACAAAAGAAAATCCTACCCCTAACTCCAGTAGGAAATCTCTCATGTGAGCAATCAAAGCTTTTTCTAAATCTCGCTCTTGGGCTTCTTTGCCTAAACTGAGAAAGTCGAAATTATAGGGTGATTTGAGAATTTGTTGGGCTAAATCAGATTGAGGTTGGGGCAATACCTGCTCGAAGTTAGTAATTGCTTTACCTTGACGTTGATAGAGTTTACTGCCAATTTGATACTCCAAAACCGCCCTGCTCCAGCCATTTTCAATAGTCTGCTGGATGTACCAAAGACGTTCCTCCTTATCTTTGACCGAATCTAAAAGGCGTACATTATGCCCCCAAGGAATTTGTCCAACAAGCTGTTGGACAATTAGCTCGTCAGGATAAGCATCAGCAAAATTCCTCATATATAAGAGATTTGTTCGAGAAAATCCCTTCATCTCAGGAAATTCAGCTTTCAAATCCTTTGCCAGAGAATTAATGACTTTGGCACCCCATCCCTCTTGTTTTTGGCGTTGAAGAATATCCTTGCCAATCTGCCAGTATAGAAGGACTAATTCTTGATTAACTGCTAATGCAGCTTTAACTTGAGCCTGACGAATTCTCTTCTTTAAAGTAGCCAGAAATTCATCATAATTATCAGGGAGAGATAAAGGTTTTTTATTCACAAACTATCAATTCTCAAGCTTAATATAGTGGAATTCTACGCTTAATTATCTGATTGTCCAACAAAACAAGTTGCTGCACAATCAGATATTTCTTTGTGTGTCGCTCTAAAAAACAAAACGCGTATTGAGTCTGTTAAATTAATCGTTCAGTAACTCATCTAACTCAGACAAAATTTCTTCTAGTCTTTTTTTCTTTTCTGTCTTCTGCCAAATTTTAGCCTTGTTGATTTTTAATATAGTATTATCCCAACGCTTTTGTAACCGAGAAGTTTTGTTCTTTTTCTTATTTAGAAGACCAACCCGTTCTTCTATTTCTTTGCGGGATAGATTGTCTTTTATGGCCTCCGCTAGTAATAGCTTGGCTTTTTTACCATCTTTAACTCTGCCAATGACTCTGGCTTTAGAATATTCGATTTTTCCTTGCTGTAGAGCTTCTAATAAATAAGAGGGAAGATTGAGTAAGGGGAGGCGATTTGTCCTGAAACTATTAATAGTGAGCTTTCCTAAGCTTGTAAATATTGAATCGATGACTTCTAAATCGTTTTTGTGAATACTGGTATTCACAGTTTGTTTCTTAGAGGTTCTATTTGGGTGGGCAGTTTGTTGGAAAATTGAGATAATTTCAGTTTTTTCTTTATCTAACTTTCTAGAAAGCAGTTCTAGAATGCCCTCAGTTTCCTCTACAGGGTTTAAATCTTCTCGTTGAAGATTCTCCATTAAAGCTAGTTCGTAGGCATCGGCATCAGTTAAATCACGAATGACTACTGGGACTGATTTAAGATCGGCTTTTTGGGCTGCTTGGTATCTTCGTTCACCAGCGACTAATTCATAAGTATTACTTTCTAAGGGACGAACTAGAAGGGGCTGAAGAATTCCTTTCTCTTTAATGGAATTTGTTAGCCTAGATAGAGCTTCCCTATCAAAATACCGTCGAGGCTGTTTTTGAGGTAAAACTATCGAGCCGATAGGGATGGTCTGTGCAGTCCGTTCGTCTGTTTCCAGAGTAGGAAATAGCGCATCAACACCTTCAATTTCGTATTCTTCTAGTTTTGGTTTAGCCATTACTTCGCCTCTACTAAATCCTTTGCTATAGTTTCTAAGATTTCCACCGATGGATGTTTGGGTGCGTAATGAGCGAAAGGGACATGAGCCTGAGAAGCATTAATAAAATCCGTCGCCCGAGATATAGGCGACCAAACCGTAGTTTGAGAAAAGGCATTTTGAATGCGCTTTAAGCTTTCCTGTTCTTGTTTGGCTCTGCTATCAAACATCGTAGGTACGACCCCCGCAAGTTTAATTTGAAAATTTCCATACTTGCGAACGCGCCCAATTGTGTCAATTAATTGCTGTGTACCCATAATGGCTTTATATTGAGTTTGAATAGGAACTAGTACATGTGTTGCAGCAATCAGACTCATAATGCTCAAAAACCCTAAGCTCGGCGGGCAATCGATTAAGATAAAGTCATATTTATCTGGTAAATCTTCAAGAGCATTTTTTAAACGCAGCTCTTTCATAATCGCATCGGAGAGAGTCTTCTCTGCTGCACTAAGATTGATATTTGCAGGAACTAAGTCCATTCCATGTATATTTGAGTGGATTGGTAGAGGGGTTTCTTGAACTAAGGATTCATAAACTGTTTTTGATAATTCTTTGGATTTTAAGCCAAAAAATATGGTCAAAGATGCTTGAGGATCTAAGTCTAATAAAAGAACTTTTTTATTTAATTTGGCTAGATGATAGCCAATGTTCATGGTGAGAGTCGTTTTTCCTACTCCACCAGCTTGGTTAAAAACTGCTATAGTTTGCGACACTGCTTTTTATACCCTTTAAGTTCTTAATTCTAATTGAGTTTTTCTAAACTTTGACAAACAATATGATATTTCGATTTCCTGTGGAATTTATTTTTGGGAAATCGTTAATTGAGAGTGACAAGATTAGTGATAACACAAGAATTTGAATGTTTATCAGAACAACTCATTGAAATGATATAAATCTTCTATTTCTACTGCGATCTATAACAAAAATAAAAGCAAATGTTGAAATAAATCAGACAGCCACCCATCTGATTTATTTCTTTAAATTCCCCCAAGCCTCCCAAGTAGTTTTTTCTGAATCTAAATAAGCAACTTCAAAAAGTCCACTTTGGTCATTCTTATCAAGAATTTTGGCTTTAGCTTGTCTACTATTGACAACTACATAATCGCCAATGGCAAAATTGCTGGGTGAATTTTCTGTTGACACTGTTGCTGATGTTGACGATTCTGTATAAAACTTAGCTAGTTTTATGGCTGCGTCTAAGATTTCAGGTTCGACTTCAGATGGCGGTTGCTGTCCTTCGACGGCATAAGTCAAACAATGAAGGAGTAGAGCCAATTCTCCAACTAATCTTTGTGATTTACTCCATACTGCTTGCAAAGCGGGTTTTACTTCTTGTAACTTGCGATCTTCAACGTAGATATACCAGTCTTTATATTTTTCTTTTGCTTTGGGACTTAAAACAAAAGTGTTGTCAATCTCTCCTAAAAACTTATATAGCGACCGTAGCAAGGAAGAAATATTAATGTTGACCTCATCATCGGGAAAAGGTTTGCGCTGCATTGGTTGATTTACCCAAATAAATCTAGCCCAAAAGCCATTGCCATCGGAAAAATCTCCCATTTGTTTGCGCAGTACTTCAGGTTGAATCCCTCCTAAAATCGAATAACCAGAGCGAGAACAGCTAATTCGTTTTCCCGATGCGCGATTGACTTTAAAACCCGAACCATCTCGACCAGACAACAGCTTTTCAAAATCGGCTCCTTTACCTCCTCGATATGAATTAGATTGACCGATTAGTTGTTTCAATTCATCGAAGTAGCCCAAAAATCCGTTATTTGGTTGATTGTTTTGGATATTGGCGATCGCTTCGCTAGTTGAATCGGTGACGAAATATTCTCTTGGTGGTGGTGGTGCTTCTGGTTCTTCTAAATTAGAGTCTTTGGCTTTTTTATGTGCTTTTAGGCTTTGTTTGTACTCTTGTTCTGCCAGAGTGTAACGGCTGTCCTCTTCTTTCTGTAATTCAAACAGAGGGTCTAGTATGGCTTTGAATGCTGGGGATTTGCCACTGCCAGAGGGAGCGCAAATTCCACTGTAAAGAATTGGACGGGCGTAAAACGAAGTGGCTTTAATAAGCTCCAACTTAGTATTAATTGGAAGTAAAGAAGCGGAAGTTGTCAGCAGTGCTGTTAGTAAAGTAGCGTTATTAACTCCCAAATGTGTTGCTAACTTTTCTAGTGGATCGGTCATTAGTCGCGGCAGATAATCTTTAAGTTCGATCCTATCGTTTTGAATTTTTAGTAGTCGGCTGACTTCTTCCTTTGTCGTTTCCAGATTTTCTGTCTGCTCTAATTCCTCCGAGCGAGAATGATATAGTTTCCAGATATCTCTAGTTCCCCGACTAAAGTTACTAGCCAAAGCAATTATTCTGGCATTTAATTCTCCTTGACTTAAATTTTCTGCCAGTATTTCATCAATTTGTTCGATTAGAACTTCTTCTATAGGTCGCCGATCGACCGCTTCTTCTTGAACTACCAGATTATTTTTAGCAATCGATTGATTTTCATTGAGGTTTAACTGTCGCGCTCGATCTTCGATTGCTGCCAAGATATTTTCTTTGGTTGCTCCACTTTGTACCCAGTCAACAACATCTAATCCTTGATTTGGAGGTAATTCTTGCTTCCATTGTTGACTATCAGGTAAAGGATAAAGCCATTTGACATTAGGAATTTGAGAAGCGATTGCTTCCATATGCTTGACTCCTGGCTTATCTCTGTCTGGAGACAATATTACTAACTTTGCTCCTTCTAAATCTTTGGTATGACTGGCTAACCATCTTCCGCTTCCTCCGATATTAGTAGTTGCTGGAATGCCGAATTTCCAAAGAATATCGACGCAAGATTCTCCCTCTACTACAAATATGCTTTCACCCCGCGAGATCGCCTCTCTAATTTCTTGGTATTTGTAAATTGGAATATCTTTTTGTTTGATTGCTCCATAACCTTTAACCCACTTTTTACCATTCCAGTGTTGTTGCCAGCGTTTTGGCTTGCCTCCTTTGCCATCATCGCTGCGACAAACTCTAATTAAAGGATTACCTAGGCGATCTTGATAGATCCAATCTCGGTATTGTTGGGGTCTAACGGTTTTCTGGTTTGCTCTAGATGCTTCTTTAACCTCACTCCAAGGTCGAATAGCTTCTCTAATTTCTGCTATCGCACAACCGCATTTGAAGGCTTGGTATTTACCAGTAGCTTTCTCAATTTTGAATCCGCCATCTCCGCAGACAGGACAAAGACACTGATATTCGCGATTTGTTTCTTTAACTACTTTAATTCGATCTAAATAATCTAGAACCTTAAAAGAAGAGGAGCTGTAGGAATTTCGCAGATTATTAGTCGATTGCTGTTTGGTACTGCGGTTTTTGCTTTTTGAGGGGGAATTTGTGTGCTTGTCTTTTTGATTTGAATCGTTTAAAGTTAGCATAATAGTATCTGTCCCCAGTTATTAGCTGGAGAGCAGAAATGTATGAACACAAACCAAAACCGTTAGCTAAACTATCTTGGCGGATTTCCTAGCTAGCGGTTTTTTGGTTGTAGGGAGTAAGTAGATATAATTTGACAGCTTCTCGGATGAGGTCTGTCTGAGTTCGATTCTCAAGCTTAGCTCGATCTCGAACAGCTTCTTGAATGTTTTTTCCTAGTCGTAGTGGAAAGCTTTTTCTTTTTTCCATGGTTGTCTGTTTCAATGGATATCCTCTAGTTTTTCGCAAACCTCAAAATAGATCAACAAATGTGCAGCTTTTACTTCGATTGTTACTTTTCTTAATTTTATTTGGCAGTATCAAAAACTAGAGTGAAGAGAGTCTGAACATGGCTTTTGAGTAGTATTTGCTATTCAAACGTCTACATAAAACTTTCGTCTTTAGCTCTGATATCTAACAACCTTCATCCAGAAGATCTTCCAACTGTGTTTGGCTGAGATTTTTTAATTTTTCAGTCTTTTGCTTAACTAGGCTTAAAAACTGCTCGAAATAAGGACAATTTTGACATCTAGCTTTCTGACCTGGAATCGAACAACAACATTCCCACCTAAGTTTTTCGCGAAAAATGCGTTGACAATCTTTACACCGATATTGTCTTCTGCGTTTTTGCGCTCCTTTGACCCAACCAGAGGTGGTGATTGATTTTGATTGGCATCGTGGACATTCAGGCTTTGGTATGGGATGTGGCAGTTGCCAGTGCTTCAGGGCTTGTTTCATTCCTATTTCACAACGCAACCGATTGAGATTAAATGTTTGTTTGAGTTGCATAAATTTATTCCTCTAAGAGATAAAGAATTAAATATTGAGTACTACTGATTCCACCTCGGCATTACGGATAGTAATTTTGCGAATCAGTTTGCGATAAACTATGACTTTTTCATCAGCTGATAGAGTGCGCCAAATTGCCAAATTATTTCCTGCACGAATAATTTCTTCAGCAGTTTTTTGTTCTAGCGAATTAGATAGAAAGGGATTAATTTCTTTAGCTATTTCCTGACGAGTTTTTGATTTCAGTTTTTCTAACTCGGGGTCAAAATCCTCAATTTGCTCTAAGGTTTGTAGCTTGTTTTCGAGCTTGAGTAACCTTTCAGATTTTTCAATTTGAATTGGCTTAAGGGGTTCTAATTGCTCAGAAAGATTGAGTGATTTTTCTAAAAGAGTAGTAATAAGTACTTCTTCAATTTTCTCTTTTCGAGTTGATTTGAGATTATTACATCCCATTCGAGCATAACGACAAGCATAGTAATAATGCATTCTATTGATATTTTTGCTTTTCCTCCGATATCCGGCACTTTTAGTAATACATTTCGAGCCACACTCGGCACAGAAAACTAAGCCCTTTTGATAGTCATAAATTCGATAATGATTATTTTCTGGTGGTGGGTCATGAAGACATGGACCACCTATACCCCGATTTAACTCCATTATTTGTTGAATTTCCTTATACTCCTCGTCACTAATCAAGCGATGTTCGGGATGAGTATCATAAAGGTATTGCCAGTTTTTTGGCTCGTTTAGTTTTCTTTTGCCATCGCTGGTTGTTGATTTTTTACCATAAACTGTATGACCTCGAAGAATAGGATTATTTAACCAACTTTTTAGTCCTCTGGTCGTCCAGTGAAAAACTCCATCTGTCCCATTTTTTTTGGCGCGAGTTTTTATCAAACCGTATTTTTGGAAAATTGCTTTGACTGCTCTGCTCAATCCCTTTTCTTCAAGAAAGATTTCCACACAATCTCGGGCAATTTCTTTAACAGTCAGACCAGGAAGTTGACTGATATGTGCGTTACACAGTTCTAGATAGTTACTTGGTCTTTCACAGAGTAGACAAAGGAAGGAACGGTCATCAAGAGCATATTTATCTTTAACTAACTTGTAAGACCAAGGGTATGATTCACAGGCTTTCTTCTGATTTCTTCGGTGTTGTTTTCCATGCCTAACTCTTTCTGAAAGCAGATCTACTTCCCACTCAGCTAAAGCTCCCAAAATATTAACCATCAACTTGCCTTGAGAAGTACTCAAGTCAATTTGCTGGTCTAGAATACGAAGATTAACTCCTGATTCTAAGAAAATTTCAATGCATTCTCGTAATTTGATTAGAGAGCGAGCTAGGCGATCGATACGAGTAATAATTACTTCATCAACTAAACCTAGACGAACTAGATCCATTACTTCTTCTAAAGCGGGTCTATCATCTCTCTTCCCTGACTGAACATCTTGATAGATTTCCTTAGCTCCAGCCATTTTAAGTCGATCTATTTGTTGTTCTAAAGCATGGGAATCAAATGCTTGCTCGCGAGAAGATACTCGTCCATAACCAAGAACTCTTTTGACATCTGCTTTTTTGTTTGTGTTTTTCATAATGTTTATTTATTTGTGTTTTGTGCAAAGCCAGCCCCGTCTGGTTTTGCACAAAACACAAATAAATAAATAAGAATTTCTGAATCATTTCAAGGGAAATTAGTAAATTGAAAACTGGCAAATGCAAAATCATTGGATTGACCTCAGAAAACTGGAAATGATGTTTGATATTTCTACACTTATTTTTTGAGCCATAAAAAAACTGCTCTATAACTAATGTTCATAGAGCAGAAAACTAATGTCTCTTTTTGTGCAGCTTTTAGGCTATTTTTATATTTCTTTACTAAAGCTTTTTTTTTGCCTTTTCTTTGTATCTTGACCTCGCTTACCTTTACCTGTTATATGTATAGAGCCATTATTTTTTAGTCCTGCTGATTGCAGATTTCCATCGTTACGAAAATCTCTATAAAAACGAAGTTTAGTTTTATAACCTTCTTGGTATAGTAGACTAAACTTCTGGTTTTGTTGTGCAATCGCTTCAGCATGATGTTGAATATTTATTGATGTAGATGTAATTACATTATTGGCTTGAGAACAATTAGCAGGTGAAGGGGAAAAAAATTCTTTATTATAAAATCCCTCTAAGTCTTTTTTGATCTGCTTTCTGGTTGAATCGCATACTTCTCGCTTGCCTTTTTTTTCAAACTTTCCTAGAATTCCATTCTGAAGAAAAGTATTTTCTAATTTTTCATACTCAGAACTAAACCACAGTTTAGCAGGTGAAATAAATTCAAATGATTCTTTCCAACCCCATAAATCTACTTTAAGTATTTCTTCACAAAGATTGAACATTGCCCAAGAAAACTCTGCTCTGGATTTAAGATGTTTTTTGTCACTAAAATATAATTCAAGATAAAAAATATTATTGTCAATGTTATTCCCCTTGCTATTTTTAAAGCAATTAATCCACTGTGAAATTGTTTTATAAGTATATAAATACATTTCCACTAATGTACATAATTCACCATCGGCTTGATCGATTCTTATTCCATAGCTATTAAGAAGAAAAACGGGTAAAATCTCAAATGTTTCAAAATAATATTTTGCATCTCTTAATTCTTGACCATCGGGAGATATTAACTTATTAAGAGATAAATTAACTTGAGTTAGAGTGGTAGATTTCATAGTATATGCAATCTGTTTTTACAGTTGCTTGCTTCCAAATAATTACAAAAATAGTAATTAAAAACAGTCTGGTATACATCTGTATTAACACCGATGATTGAAGCTATCCCAGATCAAAAATATTACTATTCAAGACCGAATATATACAGACCATTATTCCCAATACTGAAATAGACTGGGCAAATATTGATGATAAATCTTGAGTTTGATTGATGTTTCTCGCTTTTGATACTGCTGCTCTGACTCGGTTATGAATGGTGCCAATACTAATGGAATAATCAAAT
>JASJDX010000034.1 GCA_030064975.1 Pleurocapsa sp. MO_192.B19 | reverse complement strand
CCCCGCAGCCACCATAAAACTACCCAAACCCCAAGCCTCAATCAAATACTCTCGCCAATTTCTCATTCAACTTGCTACTCGTTACTCGCTACTTGCTACTCAACCATTAGTCATTCAAGTAACAACCAGTCGAGATAAAACTCTCTTTAAATTTATAAAAATTAAGCCGAAAAAATCTTGCTAATTCTTGCTAAAAATATTCGAGTCTTGCTATTTACTTTTTCTAAGTAGCGATCGGCAAGTAAATCAAAGACTAGTTGATAAAGTGAATTGGAGACAAGAACTAAGAATTAACCGTTGTCTATTAGCTACTGACTATTAACCATTAGCTATTAACAACAAGATTCGAGCAAAATTAGCAAGAAAAAGATAGAAAATCTGGGATTTAGTTCTATAGTATTCCTTTAAACCCAAACACTAATTCAAGATATATGTATTCATTAATATATTTTTCAAAAATGAGAATTTGATTAATGCTCTCCATATATTTGCTAAATCTAGCCTGAAAAGTTTATGACTAATAGTCTTAGTAAGATAAATGATCCTTGGTTGCGAATTGTTACGGGAGCCAGCGCATCATTTGCTATGGTGACCATTATTTCGGCTGTAACAATAGGTTTGACTACTCCTAAGAATAAGTCGGTATCAGCTAATAAAATGGCAATATACGCTTCTTTATTAGCGATCGCTGGTGGTGCTGTAGTGGGATTTGTAGCTGGTGATGCCTCATTTAAGACTGACTCTGTAACAGAGAAAAGCGAAACTACTTCTGGTAAAGAGGAATCAGATACTTGGAAAGGATGGCGTAATTTTGTTGTCAAGCGCAAAATCAAAGAAAGTCAGGAAATTACTTCGTTTTATCTCCAACCTCAAGACGGAGAACCAATTACTGATTTTAAACCAGGTCAATTTTTGACCATTAAGTTAGATGTTCCTCAACAAGAGCGTCCTGTAATTCGCACTTATTCTCTTTCTGATTATCCTCAATCAACAGATTATTATCGTCTTTCGATTAAACGAGAGGGTTCTCCTAAAGACTTAGACGTTCCTCCTGGTGTCGCTTCAAATTTCATGCACGATCGCATTTCTGAAGGTTCTATTATTCCCTGTAAACCACCTAACGGAAAATTCTTTATTGATGTTGCCACTTCTAATCCTGCAGTATTGATTAGTAATGGAGTAGGAATTACCCCCATGATCAGTATGGCAAAAGCCTGTAGTCATAAAAACCCCAACCGACACATTTGGTTTTTACACGGTGCAAGAAATGGTGATTATCACGCCTGTCGAGAAGAAGTAAATGCAATAGCTAATGATGCGCCTAATTTACATATTAACTATAGCTACAGCCGTCCTCAACCAGAAGACGAAGGTAAATATCACCGCCAAGGATATGTAGATCGGCAGTTATTAGAAAAATCGGTTATTCCTGAAATAAATCAGATTCATGGTTCTAGCGATGCAGAATACTACCTATGTGGTTCTCCTAAATTCATGGACTCAATTAGATCGGGATTAAACGAATTAGGTGTACCAGAAGACAAGGTGTTCTTTGAATCATTCGGTGGAGGCAAGACTAAAGGTAAAGCTGAAAGTACGGCTCAAAGTGCTGCTGATACTGCCGAAATCGTGTTTGCGCGATCGGGCAAAACTTTAAACTGGACAAAAGACGACGGTACTATTTTAGAATTTGCCGAAGCTAACAACATCGATCCACCTTATAGTTGTCGTCAAGGTGTTTGTTTGACCTGTATGTGCGAACTGCAAGAAGGAGAAGTAGAATACACCGAACCTCCTACTAATGAACCAGATCAAGGTTCGGTTTTGATTTGTATTTCTAAACCCAAAACTTCAAAACTAGTTCTCGATCTTTAAGTAATAAGTAGCAAGTTTGGATTAAATATAAAGTTTCCTCATTTTTCCATCTTTTATGAGCGTATGTCCAATAGCCAACCACAAACCTCTTTAAATCAAAGTGTTCAGTCTCCAATATTTAAAATTTTGTTGATTATTCGCCCTAGCAGATTAGTCAATTTATTGAAGTTGGAGTTATCTCACGAAGGCTATGAATTAGAAGTCGTTCACGATGGTATGTCTGGATTGCTTAAATGTCGGGAAATGAAACCACAGCTAGTTATTTTGGATTGGCATATTTCTAGTTTTTCTGCTGCGGATTTATGTTGTCGTTTGCGCTCTAATAACAATCCTGTCTCTATTTTTGTTCTTGATATTGGTCAACGAGTTGGCGATCGCGATTGCCGAGCAAGCACAAAAGACTCAGTTAGCATAAAACATCGCATTGCTGCATTAGATGCGGGTGCAGATGACTGTATCTCTTTTCCTTTTGCCATGAATGAGTTTTTGGCGAGAATTCGAGTTCAGTTACGTAAATATCAAGTTCAGAAACCATCAGTTTTAATGTTTGAAGATCTTCGATTAGACACTTCAACTAGAGAAGTTTATCGTGGCGATCGCTATATCTATTTAACGAGCAAAGAATTTTCTCTTTTAGAATATTTACTCGCCCATCCCCGACAGGTTTTAACTCGTACTCAAATTATCGAACGTGTTTGGGATTATGATGATATGAGGGATTCTAATATTATTGAGGTGTATATTCGTTACTTACGCCTTAAGTTGGAAGAAAATAGTGACAAACGATTAATTTACACTGTTCGTAGTATTGGTTATGTTTTAAGAGAATCAAATTTTAATTGACTAGCGAGTAGCAAATAGTACAGGTTTTAAGTTTAATCAATGGTAGTAAAGTTTGTTGACGATTTTACCAGGACAATAAATACAAATATAAAACAATAATAGTTATGATTAAAATTTATTGCTTTTTAATGATGAAATGAGCTTAACCTTATTAGTTTTTCAGGGAATACTCAGTATAGAAAATCACTATTAGTTATGTAAGTTATTCAGTAAAAGCATAGCTAATGAAATCAAGCATAGTTGATAGTTTGCCTGACATTTTAAGCAACAATTCAATTGTTCTAAGTGTTAACAAAGGACAAAGATTATTTCGTCAAGGCGATCGCGCTAACTATCTATATTTAATTCAAAAAGGTCGTTTTCAAGAGGTAAGCTATCCAAATGAAGGCGAAATGTCAGTTTTGCAAATACTAAATACTGGTGAAACTTTGGGAGAAGTCAGCTTGTATTCTAAAATCTATAGTTCTACAGTAATTGCTCAGACTAATTCTCAAGTAATTGCCTATCCTCAATCTATTTTATTAGAAATTCTTGAACACTCCCCTATATTTATTCAGACGGTAGTAGAAATATTTGCTCATAAAATTCATGAGTTACAAATGCGTTTAGAGTGGCGCAATATTTCTATTGCCGATCGCCGAGTCTTAAAATATTTAAAACATAGGTTAGACCAATTATCTGAAGATAGCAATAATTCTCAAACTTTTATTTTAGATACACCACTACAAGAAATTGCAGCCGAATTGGGTTTTGTACCTGGAACCTTATCTAGAGCTTTAGCTAAACTAGAGGCAGATCGCACAATTACCCGCGATAAAAATCGCATTACTCTACATGATATTGATGCAGCGTAGTGTCGCTATGCTTACGTAGTGAGTAGTGAGTAGTAAGTAGTCAGTAAAAATTGCTGTATATAAAATTGATGATGAACTGCGATAATCGATGAATGGCAGATAATGAAGAGAAGATAGATAAAGAATATATTCCTACTAAAGCGATCGCCCCAGGGGTTAAAATTATTATCAGAATTGGGCAACGAGTTAGAAACTCTATCCTAGATTATGCTCTAGGGGCTGCAATTCTAGGTTTAATTCCTGTATATGGTCGTTGGATACCAGAAATTAGACTAATTTTATTAGCTGTCCTGAACTTTAAAATGATTTTAAATATCGGACGTTTTTGGGGGCATCATAAAGGGCAAGCAAGTTTAGCGATTGTTGGCTGTATTTTTGCAATTATTGGTTCTGTTGTTTTGGCAGTCATGGCTTGGTTAACGATATTTGCGCTCGGTTTATTTATTCCTCTGGTAGATAGTTTAGCTAGAGCTATAGCCTACAGTGTCCTCACTTGGAATATTGGGCACGCTGTGTCTCGATATTATTACAGTCCACAAACACTAGATACAGCAGCATTGCAAAAGGCTCTGCAATTTCAGCGATCGCAACGGATAAGTAGCAAGTAGCGCGGGTGGAAACGCGCATCTCGTAGGCGCATGTTCCATTTATCCTCGAATGAGCTTGGGCTATGCTTGGGTTTCCCAAGCTTATAGAACCAAGCTGTTGGGCACACCCGCGTAGCAAATAGTTAATAAATTAGTTAATAAATTGTGAGATTTTTAAGTCGGAGAAAATTGTTATTGATGAGTTTGGGTGCAGGAATTGTCGCTAGGGTTAGTGATGAGTATAGCCGCGATCGCAATTTTAATTTTCAGAGACAGGCTATAGTTGATGCGATTACTGACGAGCCCGATCATATTATTGATAAGGCTTATAATTTAGAAGCAGATTGGGATACGGAAGTAGCTCAACGCCAAGAAATATTAGCTGCTACCAAGCTCAAATATCCCACAATTGACTACGATCGAGAAATGTCAAAATGGATGATTCAATCCTGTAAATTAGGAGTACAGCAATATAAAACAGGTAGAAGCAATCCTAAATACGATGGTGCACTAACTCTTTTACCCGATTACAATGCTAACTTTCATAACTATAGACAGCTAGCCTCTTTTGAGATCGAAGAGGAAATTATCGAAAACTATTGGCAGCTAAAAGAATCAATATTTGCTGAAGATAATGATTCTAATTCTATGCAAAAAACACTGCACGATGCTGAAAGTAGGATTAGAGAAATAGTACAAAGAATCGTTCAACGCAGACATCGCATTCCTGTATTTGTGGGTTTTGCGATCGCGTCGGATGTTGGCAATATTATTGCCTTTAGGGGAACTCAAACTCAAATAGAATGGTGGCGCAATCTTCAAGCTACTCAAAAAGATTATGTCGATCCTGTAACAGGAAAACAATATGGCAGAGTGCATCAAGGATATCTAAAGATTGTTCGAGAGCAAATTAGTTCAGCTCTCGTTGAAGTAGTTCGCCAATTAGATCCGACTATTCCTTGTTACATCACAGGACATAGCTTAGGTGGTGCAGTTGCCACTTTATCCGCTATAGAAATTGCCCTTAATATTCCTGAAATAAGAGAACAAATTCAACTTTATACCTATGCTGCTCTCATAATTGGCGATCGCGCCTTTGCCGAGGCACACAGTCGGTTGATTCCGAATAGCTATCGCATAGTAAACTTGAGTGATTCTGTGCCTCTAGTTCCCCCAATTAAGATTGAAAATAAATTCACCACTGCTAACTATGCCCACGTTGGTCAAAAATGGTCTTTTACTGCTCAGTTTGGCGATGTTTTACTCAATCACGTTGTAGATACTTATCGTATGGCAATTGAAGCCCAACAAGAAATGATGCAAGAAGAACCATTCCGTCGAATGATGTAAACAGTTGAAATGACTCTTGTACGTGCGTTAGCGGAGCTCTTCTGAAAGAAGCACGGCCGTTCGCCCCTACCTTGCTGCTTAAAAAACTAACTTACCCTCAAAGCCGATAAACCCCCATCCACAGGTAAATTATGTCCTGTGAGATAAGATGCTTTATCCGAACATAGCCAAACTATTGCTTCGGCTATTTCTTGAGGAGTAGCATAACGATTTACAGGGATAATAGCAGAATTATTTGGGGATATTTCACCATTATCAGAATCATGGAGCGATCGCCCGAGTAGACCAGGCGTGATAGTATTGATGCGGATATTATTCCGAGCATATTCCAATGCAGCAACCTGACTCATAGTAGCCACGGCAGATTTAGTAGCACTATAAATCGAACAACCAATAGAGCCATCTGCTTTAAAGTTGGATACATTGTTCACAATTGCTCCACCCCCATTTTTAAGCATCTGCTCAATTTGATATTTTAAGCTTAACCACATTCCATTAAAATTGACATCAATAATTCCAGCCACCATATCTTCTGACTGTTGTGCTAAGGGAAAAAAATCGCCATCAACACTGACATTGTTAAAGGCGATATCCAATCGACCATATTCTCCTATAACTCTCGTGATTAAAGCCTTTTGACACCTGTTTAGAGTAACGTCCATCTCTTGATAAATCGCCTCTCCACCTGCAGCTAGAATTTTACTGACCAAGGTTTGACCACTAAACGAGTTGCGTTCAGCAACAACAACTTTCGCACCCTCTTGAGCCATTATCTCTGCGGTGGTGCTACCTATATCGTTTTTAATGCCAACGATCAGAGCTACTTTTTCTTTTAGTAACATATAAGTAGTCTTTTGATTACTTGATTTAGTAGTCTAACTTCAACTTAGAAAAAATACTTAGTTGAGTTCTACTTGATTATTGCTATTTTTATCTAAATCTTGTTTTCGATCAAGTAATTTTGGTACTTAATGTTATTATCTTGAAGCTTATAAGTGTTATACCAATATCCATAATTTTTAGTAATATTATTTTATTGAACTTACTATTGCATCGACCAATGTTATTTAATCTCTTCTTAATAAGAAAATAAAATTATATCCAGTGAAATATTAGGAATTAATTCAGACCAAAATCGATCGCAATATACAATTTTCGCCAGCAAAAAATATTATATTAATACTGCAGAAATCTCTAAAAGTATGTTCTTAGCTTTCAGAGCTATCTTACCAAGCAATTTGAGCGAACTGCTGGCATGATTCTCTGAACATATTGCTTAAAAAATTAATATTACTCGCAATTTTATTAATCTTTAAAAAAAACTTCTATTTGAGATAATTTTGAAATGAATAATAATCAACTATCTTTACTCGATTTGACTAGAGAAGAAGATTTTTTAAAAACTGTTCCTAATAATATTTTTACTAAAGTTTATCAAACAGGATTGGCGGGACAAGGATTATTGCATACAGGTCATCTTGCTGGTGAATATAACGAACATTCATTTCAGCAGCATAGTATCGTAGTTCATCTCAAACCAGAACACAATTCTCTCAGACGTTTAGGTGATTTAGTAAAAGTAGAAAATATTAATGTTGGGGATATGGCAATTATTCCTACTAAAGTTAAACATTGGCAGAAAATCGAAACAGAAATAACTGAAAGTATTATTTTAACAATTGAACCACAGGTTATCTCTGGCATCGCCTACGAAACAAATAATTCAGACCGCGTTGAGTTGCTACCTACCTTTGCCAAACCCGATCCTTTAATCCAATATCTTGCTCTCAATCTTAAAGCGAATTTGGATTCTACTAACTATGACAGACTTTACGCCGAATCTCTATTTAATCTTCTATCCATGCACCTGTTAAGGTATTACACTACAAGAAAATGCTTACCAAAAGAAAAAAATTATTGTGATGGATTACCACCTTATAAACTCAAACAGGCAACAGACTACATCAGGGACAATATAGATCGCCCGATTAAACTAAATGATATCGCTACTTTATTAAATATTAGCCAATTTTACTTCTGTCATTTGTTCAAAAAGTCTACTGGGATTGCGCCATATAAGTACGTTATTCAACAAAGAGTTGAAAAGGCTAAGAATTTAATAGAGCAAAGTAAATTACCTCTAGCGGAGATTTCCTATGAGTGTGGTTTTACTTCTCAATCCCAGATGACCCAGCATTTTCGTAAATATATGGGGGTTACGCCAAAAGTTTATCGCCATAAGTAGCAAGTAACAAATGCTTTAATCACAATTTAGATTATTACATACGTATATTTCTAGAAGCCAAATAAAAAGCGATCGCTTTAAACTTAAAGAAATTTAAGTAATTAAAAATATGAAAAACGATATTGCTTTTCCTGTTGCTGGTGGTCTTGCAGGTGCGGGAGTTTATTCAACTATTGGTGGCGTAGGAATAGTTGGCGGATTTGGTGGCTTAGGTATTGGTCTAGCAGGAATGGCAGGTGTAGGTACAGTAATAGGCTCGTCAGTTTACGGTGCTTTCAAGGGAATAGAAGAACAAGATCATAATGCATTAGTAGCCCTCGGATTAGGCGGTTTTGCCGGTGCAAGAGTTTATTCTACTATTGGCGGAGTTGGTTTAAGTTTTGGAGGCAGCGCATTTGGAATTGGGATGGGTTCAATGGCTGTTACAGGAGGAATTTTAGGATTAGGAATCTATGGTTTAGCAAAAATGTTTAGTTCTTCAGAAAGTAAAGAACCTGCGGTGACTACTTTTAATCGTATGGAAGAAAAGATTGCTTATTCAGAAGCATATTATCAAGCTTTGATGGAATTAGATACAACTTTTGAAGATCTTATTAGGGAACAACAGTTTCGCGATTTAGAAATTGAGGATGAATTAAATGAGTTAAAAGCGAAGCTTAACAACAATAGTCAGTTTGATTTATGCTGGAATATTTATAAGCAATCTTTTGAGTTTATACCCTCAAATTGTGAATCTATATATTCGGGTACTGAACCAGTTAGCTTGGATATAGAATTAAAAGAAAAATTTATCTGGCAATCTGTTAAAACTCTCAGAGTACATACTAAAAAAATTAATTCTTTTGCTACTCAAGGTAATATTTTGGCTAGTGCAAGTGACGATCGCACTGTTAGCTTATGTAACTTAAATACAGGGAAACAAATATATTCTTTCTTTGAGCCTCAAGAAGTTTGCGACGTAGCAATTAATCGTCAACATGAAATTGTAGCTGCGGGAGGTTTTGATAGAAAAATTATCGATTGGAAATTAGATACTAAAAATTTAAATCATATCTTTAGTATGCCTGGTTGTTCTTATAGTCACGATAATGTAGTTTATGCCTTAACTTATAGTCATAAAGGCAAAATTTTAATCAGTGGTAGTGCAGATAAAACTATTAGAATTTGGGATACAACTACAGGTCAATTAAGAGCTACTCTCAATGGGCATACAGATGCAATACTTTCTCTAGCAATTAGTCCATGCAATCGCTATTTAATTAGCGGTAGTGCCGATCAAACAATTAGAGTTTGGGATTTGAATAATCTTTATACTAAGCCTCAAATTATTCACGGTCATTTGGACTGGGTAACTACTGTTGCTATTACTCCTGATGGTAAATATTTAATTAGTGGCAGTAAAGACAAAACAGTTAAAATATGGTGTTTAAAAACCCAAAAAATTGTTAGCACCATTACAGAAAGTTTAGATGCAATTTGGTCAGTTGCTATTAGCCCAGACAGTAAGATTATTGCAGTTGCTAGTTTAAATAACATCGTACAACTACACGATTTAGTTACAGGAGAACATCTACAAACTCTTAATGCCTGTAGCCCTGTTGTTTTTAGCGATGATGGCAAGTATCTAATTACTAGTAATAATCGTAACCAAATTAAATTTTGGCAAAGATCGGTTGAAACTCATGATTCAATTGATAAAAGTTTTTTGAATAAACCCTGGTGGCAAGTATTGGGAGTTGCAGAAAATTCTAAGCATACAGAAATTAAAACTGCTTATCGCAATTTGTCTAGACAATATCATCCAGATCTCAATCCTGCCGATAATGCCAGAAAAATAATGTATGCAATCAATCAAGCTTATCAACAGTATCAAACAAGCATGAAGTGCTAAGACCTGCTGGGCGAGGTCTTAGTATCTAAAAACCTCGGTCAATTCAGGGACGGTTTTATTCGTCCTATTAGCTTCCCGTCTCACAGGCTTCTGCCTCTACTGAAGCGAGCTTCGGTTTTGGTCTTACGATGCCTCCACAGGCAGGAGTCCGTCTTCCACAGACCCATATTATTGTTTTTTATTTGCCTAACATACATTTGGACTGTATACAGATTAGTCTACATGCGGCTAAAGCCTTTGTTTGCAATGCGTCTGTACGTAACACCAGTGATGTAGAGGTTTTCTTATGATTGAGATCGAGAGCGAATCCCAGGCACACTTCTAAGGAAACAAGCAGCTATTTCAAGCCTTGCTACTTGAGAACAAAATATATGATACAACAGCTACAAGCCTTATTCTGTGAAGATTTAATAAATATCTTATTAAGTAGTTTATTAACGCTCGTTCCTCGCGGGGCTATCCATCTCACTACCTGCTACGCGAGGTAAGAGAGTTCCGCTCATTCCGTTAAAATTATAGGATTCACAACAATAATTATTCTTCTAAGCAAAAGAACTACCAGTATCTAGTGGGACATCCTGCCAACGTCCATCACCAACTGCTCGTACTGCTTCTTTAAGGCTAACATCACCTGTATAAATTGCACGACCAACGATTACCCCCGTAACTCCCACTGATTCCAAACTTAAGAGACTCAGAAGATCAGTCAGGGAACTTACACCCCCAGAAGCAATTACAGGAATAGTTACTGATTCGGCTAATTCTCTCAAAGCTTCCATATTAGGGCCAGAAAGTGTACCATCACGATGGATATCAGTATAAATAATTGCTGCTACGCCCTGTTGTGCCATGCGCCCCGCTAGCTCACTAGCATTAACTTCTGAAGTTTCTAACCATCCCCTAGTAGCTACCTTTCCCTTGCGGGCATCAATGCCGACGACAATTTTTTGCGGAAATTCACTACACAATTCCGTAACTAACTCTGGTTGTTCTACTGCTACAGTACCTAAAATAGCGCGCTGAACTCCTGTATCCAGTAATCTTGATACCCCTGCGCGATCGCGTAAACCGCCTCCTACCTGTACAGGAATTGAAATAGCTTTGGCGATCGCTTCAATTACAGGCAAGTTAACCGATTTTCCTTCTTTTGCTCCGTCTAAATCTACTACGTGAAGCCTGGTTGCTCCTTCCTCTGCCCACTGACGAGCTACTTCTACAGGATTATTGTTAAAGATTGAAGCCTGATTATAATCTCCTTGATAAAGACGAACACACTTGCCACCAAGTAAATCGATCGCAGGGATAACTTCCATAATGATTTTATTTTATTTGTTTGATTTAAAAGGATGTAGGAATTTAGACGCGGGAATAAATTTTTTCTGCCCAAAGCTGCACAGATTCAGAAAATAAAGAATGATAATTTTGTAGCTCAATGTTGTTCATCCCCATACGTCGTGCTTTATCAAATAAAGTTACCAGCGATCGCGTTGCCTTTTCTGCTGCACCAGAAGTTTCAGGCGAAATTTGTAACAGAGCTTCTAATTCTTTTTTAATGGGAATTAACGATTCATTATTACCGCAAGCGACAAAGGGGCGAACCGTATCTTCCTCTTCTAACAATTGACCTTCAGGGGGAATATAGGTATGAGTACGCGCATCGTAAGCGAGAACATTACCTGTTTCTATGTTATAGATCCAAGCGTAGATTTTAAGTCTTCCTTGATGCAATCTAGCTCTAACTATAGGATAGGTTTTAAGATTGTCAATTTGAATTAAAACATTTTCCGCTACTAAAACTTCAATTAAGTCATCTCCTTCGTAGTTAGGATAATTTTCTTCAACTAGACGACGAGTAGCTTCTGCGTGTTTTAGCCAATCATAAACTAAGGGCATATCTTTTTGTAGCTTATTGAGTTTCAACAATCCCTTCATCGCTCCACAGTTGGAGTGTCCACAGATAACTACTTGCTCGATACCTAAAGCATTAATGGCATATTCAATTGTTCCTCCTTCTCCTCCATTGGCTGCACCATAGGGAGGAACAATATTACCTGCGTTGCGAATAACAAATAGTTCCCCCACATCAGTATCAGTAATCAAGTTAGGGGCAACTCTAGAATCAGAACAGGTGACAAACAAAACTCTGGGCTTTTGACCATGGGAAAGCTGTTCTAAAAGCTCTTGATGGGTATTGACATATGTTTGTCTAAACTTATCTAGACCGCGAATTAGCTTTTTCACTTTGACCTATTTGAATTCAAAACTATAGTTTTTATTATCGGACAAAACCAGGAAGATTCAATTTATCTAAAAAAAATTTTGCAGATAGAGCGATCCGTAGGGTACGCAAAGCGCGTAATCGCACCCAGAGATCGATAATGTAGTGAAAAATGTAGTGAAAAGTTTTACAAATTACAGAATTTTAATACTCAAAAGTTTAATTTTAAATAAATATAGATGAAATATAGATGCGGTTTAAGGCTCTAATCTTGATTAAATATTGAATTTTGACATCTTGATATGCGCAATATATTTCTGCTTTTAGTGTATAGTCATGGTGTTTTGGAAAACTGTCGAGTTTAGGGAAAAAGACAATGAATAAAATACTGCGTTCTTTATTATTGCAATCACCAAAAACTTATCAGCTGATATACAATATCAAAAACAGATATCTAATTAATTTCTATTTCAATAAAGTTCATGAACCAGACTTCAATGCATTAAAGTTAATTTGTCACGAACGCTCTCAGCTTTTTCTTGATATCGGTGCGAATGCGGGTATGTCTGCCCTCTCTATATTTACCTTAAAACCAAATGCCAGAGTTATTTCCTTTGAACCCAATCCTATTAATTATCCTTATTTAGACAAATTAGTAGATAAATTTAGTGATTTTCAATATATGCCTGTAGGTTTGGGAGATGAACCGACATGTATTGATTTTTACTATCCTATTTATAATGGTAAAAAGATGACGACTTTAGGTTCATGCAATTATGCACAAGCTAAAGGCTGGTTGAATAAAAATACTGTTTACTGGTTTGATGCCAATAAACTGGAAGTAGAAAAGATTACAGTTGAAATTAAAACTCTTGATAGCTTTAAATTAAAACCAGAGTTCATCAAAATAGATGTAGAAGGATTTGAATATGAGGTATTATTAGGTTCGCAAAAAACTCTGGAAAATCATCGTCCTATTTTATTGATTGAAGGTGTAGATCTGGGTGATAAGGTTTATCAGCAACTTCAAGAGTGGGAATATAATTGCTATAAATTTGATAACAATAAATTTTATCTAGACAAATTTGATTGTGTTAACAATTTCTTTATTCCCCAAGAAAAAATTGAATTAATTCAGCCTTATTGTGGGAAAGATAGCTCTAGAAAGGTAGCTCTAGAAATATAGATAATAATTAAACCTCGCTTCGCTAAGACAAGCTATTAGCTATTAAGTACGCTCTTGGCTTAAAGCTTTGTACTGTAAGCCTTTCAAAAGCTATTTTGGCGATCGCTGATAGTGAGCGATTAAAATCTACCTTTCTAGTCTCTACTTTCGCCAAGAAAAACTAAAAGTAGTACCTTTACCGACTTGAGATTCTAACTCAATTGTTCCCCCTTGACTCTCAACTATTTTTTTAACAATCGATAAACCAATGCCTGTATTTTCATTACGATCGCGACTGGATAAGGTCTGAAATATGCCAAAGATGCGCTCTTGATGTTCGGGTGCAATACCCGAACCATTATCAGTTACTCCAAAATAATAGAATTCGGGAGCTTCTGTAGCAGAGATTTTAATTTTTCCTGCTTGACTGGGGTGATGTTTGATAGCATTGCTAATTAAATTGGTAAAAACCTGTTCTAAAGCAATTTTTTGTGTGTTCAGAGTGGGCATCCATTCATCAATAGCCATCTCGAATTTTGGTGGTGGTGCTAGAAATTGGAGGCAGGCGATCGCTATTTACTTTTAATTCTGCTATAAACTCTAAACCATCCGTGTCTGGCAGGTTAAAATCGAGCAAGATCAGATCGGGATAGTGGCGTAAAAAAAACTCTAGTCCTTCTTCTCCCGTCTTCGGCTTCAATAATATTGTAGGTACAGATAGCATCTTGTTTGAGATAGCGATAGTAAGTATGACGATCCTCTAAATTATCATCAACGATTAATATTGTTTTGTGAGAAGATGTCATTGTCTCGTTTGGGAAAGAGAAAACAGTTCAATAATTTTAACAATATTTTAATACTATAAAACTCTACTAAGGATTGATCGGTGAACTTGGTAACTCAACAGCATTAAACCAATATTCCAAAAAGGTTTGTACTAATTGATTTAAACGACTGGTATCCATTGGCTTAGCGATATAACCACTGATACCGTGACGATAACAAGCATCAATATCTTTGGGGTTGGAAGAAGTAGAAAAAATAACGACGGGAATGGTTTGTAAATCTTCGTTTTGTTTTAATTCTGCTAAAACTTCTCTGCCATCAGTACCAGGTAAGTTTAGATCGAGGATAATTAAAGAAGGGCGAGGGGAAAGAGATTCATTGTCATACTCTCCCTCATGATATAGAAAATCTAACGCTTCTTCACCATCTTCACAGCGATAGATAGGATTATGGATATTAGCTTTGCTCATCATTCGAGTCAAAGCGGTAAAATCTTCGTCGCTATCTTCAATAATTAATAATGGTTGTTGCTTGTTTTCGTTCATCTAATAATAATCAATGCAAAGTAAAGTAGAAGGTGCTGCCTTCTTTATAAACAGATTTTACCCAAATTTCGCCCCCATGCCGTTCCACAATTTTTTTGGCAATGGTTAAACCCGCACCAGTACCGCCCCCGTATTTTTTTTGACCGTGAAGTCGCTTGAAAATACGAAAAATCGATTCTAAATGTTTTTCGCGAATGCCAATACCGTTATCGCGGACGTAGAAAATAGTTTTGGCAGGAGTATTTTCGGAATATTCCAACATTTTTTGGATGACAATAGGGTCATCACTATCTAAGTAACCAATTTCAATAATTTTTTGCTTTTTTTGATTGTATTTAATTCCGTTGCTGATTAAATTAGTAAACAGTTCGTTGACTTGAGTGCGATCGCATTTTACCGTATGCAAGTAACAAGGTATCTTAAACTCTACCTGTGTATCTCTAGCACTCGCTTTAATTACATCTAGCACCCCTGCTACTAAATCGTTTAAATCTACCGAACGCAATTGTAACTCTGCTCTACCCAAACGAGAATAGTGCAGTAGGGAATTAATTAAATCTTCCATGCGATGAGTCAATCGCATTAGGGTATTGAGTTTATCTACCCCTTCCTCATCGAGAACTTCGCCATAGTCTTCAATTAAAAAACTAGAGTAATTGTAAATCCCTCGTAGTGGTTCTTTAAGATCGTGAGAAGCAATATAGGCAAAGGCATCTAGTTCAGTGTTACTACGGGCCAATTCTTTATTTACCTGGGTAAGTTCGTCTGCCTTCCGCAGAACAATACCAACGATGGAACTGCGTAACTCCAAAGCTGCTTCTACTTCACAGGGTTTCCAGGGCAAAGATTTTCCTCGGACAGTTTCTTTCCACATAGCAAAAGATGTACGAGGAGACAATAGCAAAGTTCCATCTTCGTCTCTGGCTACGGGCTGGTTGGGATTACCCGCCCAATTGACAGTTTGAATTACTTCAGGGCGAAACCAGATGATAAAAGTTTTTTGGATTCGGGAAATTAATAAAGCCAGTAGCCCACTAGCAGTTGCTCTATGTTCCTCAGCAGCAGGGTATACTTGCCCTAGAGAATTAGTTTCATAGATTATATCCCCATCAAATTTGGTTTCTAACCAGGGCAGCAACTCGGCAATAAAGTCTCGATTTGGAGTATTGCCAAGCAAAGTTACATCTTCTCCAAAAAACAAAGCTACCCCATCTGCACCCACTAAATCTAGTAAATATTGGGGATTTTTAATTAGGCTTTGCTCTAAATCTTTGGCTGCGGAAATAGTTTCGATAAATTGAGATTGAATGGACTGAAGTTTCATCTTATAGTCCAAGTCTCGATCATTTTCTTTGGCTGTCAACTCAGAAGAAGCTATCTGTCCGATAAACTCACAAACAGTGCGAATTTCATAAGGTATTTTTTTGGGTGTATTGTGATGGCAGGAGATTAATCCCCAAAGCTGTTTGTTTTTGATTAACGGGACTTAGACAAAAAATAATGAGAAAAAAGCCTCAAACCCACTTAGGGAAAGGGATATACGTCAAACACTAAAAAATCACTGTAACCCAGATATATCAAGAAAACAAGTAAATCGAGGTAAAACTATTGGTGTGTCAAGGTTTGAGGCTTTTTTTACCCCCGAAAATGTCTAAGTCCCGTTA
>JASJDX010000033.1 GCA_030064975.1 Pleurocapsa sp. MO_192.B19 | reverse complement strand
GCAGTCGCTATAGTACGGCGCATCGGACTACAAAAAATGGCTTTCCAAGGTATTGATTGATAAGCAACGGCAAAGTCTTTTGCCATAATCATTCCTTCTGGGGTTAATTCCACATCAGAAGTTCCACAAAAACCGCCTGTTTTACTAGCCACGGTTTCACCATGTCGGAGAAAATAGATATTTAAAGTCATTTAATATAGTTGGGTTTCATTCAAATTTAGAGGTTTGTAGTTATTAGTCATTAGTCATTAGTTGTTAGCTTTCATGTGTAGCACAGAGAAAAATTTTCACAGCTAATTAGTGACTTGCAAGGCTGCATTAGCCTGAGAATACTCCGTTAATTCAATTGGTACAGCTTTGACATCCCAAATATCTTCGCAGTATTCGCGAATTGAGCGATCGCTGGAAAACTTACCCATCCGCGCGACATTAAGAATTGACATCCGCGTCCAATTTTCTTGGTTTTTGTAAGCTTGAGAAACCCGATCCTGACATTCAATGTATGACTGATAGTCAGCTAACAACAAATAAGGATCGTTATGGAGAAGGTTGTCGATCATAGGCTGAAACAGTTCTTTATTCCCTTGAGAGAAATCTCCCCCAGCTAGGCGATCGATAACTTCTTTTAGCTCGCTATTGTTGACATAATAATCGTAGGGATTGTAACCTTGGGCTTTTAATCGATCTACCTCATGACTTTTTAAACCAAACAGAAAGAAATTTTCCTCTCCTACTTCTTCTCGAATCTCTACATTTGCTCCATCAAGAGTACCGATAGTCAATGCACCGTTAAGGGAGAATTTCATATTACCAGTACCCGATGCTTCCTTACCAGCCATAGAGATTTGTTCTGATAAGTCGGCAGCAGGATAAACTCGCTGTGCTAATTTTACATTGTAGTCAGGGAGAAAAACTACTTTTAGGCGCTCGCCAATATCGGGATCGTTATTTACGACATCCCCGACAGAGTTAATCAGCTTAATCATTAACTTCGCCATGTAGTAGCCTGGGGCAGCTTTGCCACCAAAGAAAAAGGTACGAGGAACAATATCTAGATTGGGGTTTTGTTTGAGACGATTATAAAGGGTAATGATATACAGTACGTTGAGATGCTGACGTTTGTATTCATGAATGCGTTTTACCTGAATGTCGAATAAAGAATCAGGATTAACCATAACACCTAGCTTTTGTTCGGTATAGTCGGCTAGTTCCTGTTTGACGGCTTGCTTGATTTCTCGCCATTGTTGTTTGAATTCCCCATCATCAGCCAAAGATTCAAGCTGTTTAATTTCTTCTAAATGATTAATCCAGCGACCGCGGTTGCGAAGCAAGTCCGAAGGACTCAGCGTACCCGAAGGGTAATCGCCAATTTTACTAGAAATTAACTCGCTCAATCTGGGATTGCTCAATACCATCCAGCGACGAGGGGTAACGCCGTTGGTTTTGCTATTAAACTTTTCGGCAAACAGTTGATAAAAATCTTTGAGAACAGTTTCTTTTAGTAGTTTGGTGTGTAATTGCGCCACGCCATTAATGGCATGAGAACCAACACAGGCTAAATGCGCCATACGGACGTATTTTTCACCACTTTCATCGATTAAAGATAGAGTAGCTAACTTTTGCTTATCGTTAGGATATTCCATCATCACGCGATCGAGAAATTGCCGATTAATTTCGTAAATAATGGCTAAATGTCTGGGAAGTAAAGAGCTAAATAAACTCAAAGACCATTTTTCCAGTGCTTCTGGCAACAAAGTATGATTAGTATAGCCAAGAGTATTTTGAGTAATATTCCAGGCTCGATCCCAATTTAGATTATGTTCGTCTACCAACAAGCGCATTAATTCCGCTACAGCGATCGCAGGATGGGTATCATTAAGTTGTGCAGCAAATTTTTCATGGAAGTTATCTAAGCTATCTGATTCGGTGAGATGGATGCGAATCATATCTTGTAGAGAACAGGAGACAAAAAAGTATTGCTGTTGGAGGCGCAGCTTTTTACCTTTCATCTGTTCGTCATTGGGATAAAGAACTTTAGTCAGGTTTTCGGACACAACTTTGTTTTCTACCGCACCGTAATAATCTCCCTGATTAAATTTAGCAAAGTCAAAAGATTTACAGGCTTCAGCTTTCCACAGGCGCATCGTATTGGCTGTGTTTACCTCGTACCCCAAAATTGGTGTATCGTAAGGAATTCCTTGCAAAATATAGCCTGGTACCCAACGCACTCGCTCGTTACCCAATTCATCGGTATAACTTTCAGTATGTCCGTCAAATTTGACTTCAACCGCCGCTTCTGGGCGAACAATTTCCCAAGGATTGCCGTATTGCAGCCATTTATCGCTAGTTTCCACCTGCCAGCCGTCTTTTATTTCTTGGTCAAAGATACCGTATTCATAGCGGATACCATAGCCAATAGCAGGAATTTCTAAACTAGCCAAAGAGTCCATATAGCAAGCAGCCAAACGACCTAAGCCACCGTTACCTAAACCTGGTTCTTCTTCCTGTTCGATTAATTGGGTAAAGTTTAATCCCGACTCTTCCACGGCTTGTAAAACGCGATCGTAAATACCCAAGTTGATTAAATTATTAGCTAGGTGAGGCCCTACTAAAAACTCCGCCGAAAAATAGCAAACTACTTTGACATCTGGTTTAAAATAAGTCTGAGCAGTAGCTAGCCAACGTTGCAATAGGCGATCGCGTACTGTATAAGCCAAAGCCAAATAATAATCGTTAATAGTTGCAGTTTTGGCTAATTTTCCCTGGAGATAAAACAAATTATCAGCGATCGCCCGCCGAATGGTATCTATATTTAAGCCAGTGCGATCGTCCTCAATAACAATCTGTTGGCTTGATTTGTTCGTAGAGAGTGTCATGGCTTGTTTTGAGTAATGATTAACGTGAGGCAAGGAGTTCGGAGTTCGGAGTACTCGCTGCGCGAGACGCTACACTACGGAGTATTCGCTATTTCCTTCAGAAAACGGGGCTTATAAAGTGCGTCCGCAGGTGACGCACACAGCCCCTCAGTTTTCCAACAAAGAGCGACTGCTGAACTCGAAGGGCCGTGCTAACGCCCGTACAGAAGTAGGAAGTAGGACAGGAATCAAAAAACTTATTACTTTTCCTCATCCTTCATCCTTCATCCTTCATCCTTCATCCCTTATTCCTCATCCTTTTCCACCGCCCATTTCCAGTTAGAAATTTCTGGTTTATCCATGCCGTATTTTTTGGCATAAGATAGATTGTCGATAATTTCGTCTCTCATTCTTTCTCTAACGTGGGCAGCGCGAGAACCTAATTTAGGAACGCGATCGATTACGTCGATAACTAAATTAAAGCGATCTATTTGGTTAATAATGGCAAGCTGTAGGGGGGTGTTGATGTTACCTTCTTCTTTATATCCCCGAACGTGAATTCGATCTTGGTTGGTACGGCGGTAAGCTAGTTTATGAATCAACCAGGGATAGCCATGAAAGTTAAAAATAATGGGTTGATCGGCGGTAAACAAAATATCAAACTCTTTGTTAGACAACCCGTGAGGATGTTCGGTTTCTGTTTGTAGTTTATACAGATCGACCACGTTAATAAAGCGAACTTTCAAGTCGGGAAATTCTTCTCTTAATATTGCCGTTGCTGCTAAAGATTCCATTGTGGGGATATCGCCACAGCAAGCCATAATTACATCTGGCTCATCGGGTTCAGTACCACAGTCATCATTACTTGCCCAATCCCAAATACCAATACCTTTGGTGCAGTGTTTGATTGCCCGATCCATAGTCAGATATTGCAGGTGCATCTGTTTGTCAGAGACAATCACGTTGACGTAATCTTTACTCTTCAAACAATGGTCGGCAACGGAAAGTAAACAGTTAGCATCGGGTGGGAAATAAATACGAGTAACATCAGCACTTTTGTTAGTTACCACATCGATAAAGCCTGGATCTTGGTGGGAAAAACCATTGTGATCTTGTCGCCAAACTACAGAAGAGAGCAAAATATTGAGAGAAGCGACGGGAGCGCGCCAGGGGACTTCATTTTTGCAAATATCTAACCATTTAGCGTGTTGGTTAAACATGGAGTCGATCACATGAACAAAAGCTTCATAGGTATGGAAAAAGCCATGTCTTCCTGTCAGCAAGTAAGTTTCTAGCCACCCTTCTAAAGTATGCTCGCTCAACATCTCCATTACTCTACCTTCAGAAGATAACTGACTACCATCTTCATCTTCTGGGAGATAGTCCGCCATCCAGACTTTTTTGGTAACTTCGTAGATATCTTGCAAACGGTTAGAGGCAGTTTCATCGGGGCCAAAAACACGGAAATTAGTCATATTCTGTTTCATGACATCCCGTAAAAACTTCCCTAGCACCCTAGTATTTTCTACTGCTACCGTACCAGGTTGCTCGATCTCAACAGCATATTCAGAGAAATCTGGTAACAATAAGTCTTTACGTAATAAGCCGCCGTTTGCTACGGGGTTAGCACTCATGCGCTTAATTCCTACGGGGGCGAGTTCTTTGAGTTCGGGGATCAAAGTTCCTTTTTCGTCAAATAACTCTTCTGGCTTATAACTTTTCATCCATTCTTCGAGGAGTTTAACGTGTTCGGGATTGGAGTGCATTCCCCCCATAGGAACTTGGTGCGCTCTCCAAAATCCTTCTACTTTATGTCCATCAACCTCTTGAGGTCCTGTCCAACCTTTGGGAGTCCGCAGGATAATCATCGGCCAACGGGGACGGAAAGCTTTATTTTGGCTACGGGCTTCCTCTTGGATTTCCCGAATCTCAGTAATACACTTCTCCATAGTGGCTGCCATTTTTTGGTGCATCGTTTCGGGGTCTGAGCCTTCAACTACATAAGGAGTATAGCCATAGCCTCGGAATAAATAATCTAGTTCTTTAGAGCTAATACGAGCCAAAATAGTTGGATTGGCAATTTTATAGCCATTTAAGTTCAAAATCGGCAATACTGCCCCATCACGGACAGGATTGAGAAATTTATTAGAATGCCAAGCAGTTGCTAAGGGGCCTGTTTCAGCTTCACCGTCACCCACCACACAAGCAGCAATTAAATCAGGATTGTCGTATACTGCGCCATAAGCATGAGAGATACTGTAGCCTAACTCTCCTCCCTCATGAATCGAACCTGGAGTTTCGGGGGTACAATGACTACCAATGAAGCCAGGGAAAGAAAACTGCTTAAAGAATTTTTGCATCCCTTCTTCATCTTCGCTTTTATCAGGATAGATTTCCGAATACGTTCCTTCTAGATATATAGGTCCTAAAACTCCAGGCGCACCGTGTCCAGGGCCAGCGATAAATATGGAGTTCAGGTCGTATTTTTTGATTAGTCGATTGAGGTGAACGTAAGTAAAACTAAGAGCAGGAGAAGAACCCCAATGTCCTAGTAGACGCTGTTTGATGTGTTCGGACTGGAGAGGTTCTTTGAGAAGTGGATTATCTCGTAGATAGATCATACCCACAGCGAGATAATTACAAGCACGCCAATAAGCGTCTATTTTTTTTAGTTCTTCAGATGTTAAAGCTGTTTGTGATCTCTGTTGAAGATTAGTTGGTGTTGTAACCATAATATTTTTACCTGTTGTAAAGAACTTTGTCTGTTAAGCTATGACACTGTTTTAGTCTTAATTAGATGAAGATCAAAAAAGAATTAAAAGACATAATTTATCAAAAGATTGTAGTTGGCATTTGAATAAAACTTAAGTGCCAGTTTTGTGTTTTACTGTGTAATTATTTATTTACAGTAGTAGCAAGAAAGTAGAGTAAAATGTTTGACAAAAATGTTTTACATTAGGCTAAAACAAATATTCTTTTTAGCTATTTTAGCTTTTTCAGAAACTAGTTGTGGAAAACTATACGAGAGTAGATTAAGTGTTATAGTAATAGGATTTCCCCTACAGGCTAGGCGATTATCCTTCAGGTAAGCTGAGTCCTTCGGCTCTCGATTGGCGTAGCCTAGCCGTTTGCGAAGCAAGCCGAAGGCTCAGGCATCCCGCTTGACGGGACTTGCTTGGCAACCGCGATCGCGAATAAAAATTGCTTCTAATACTTAATCTTAGAAGTAGAAGATTAATTAACAGTTAAGCTTAAGTTTATTTAACTGCCTGTGTTTTTTAAATTCAGTAATTGTTGTAACTTTTACCGAAAAATTTCTAATTATTAATTGTTTATTAATTATTAATTTTTCAGGCTGAATTTTCTACTTAGCCAAAATGCCCACTAACATATTTTTGCGTCGATTCTTCTTGGGGATTTTCAAAAATCTTGTCTGTGTTATCGTATTCAACTAAATAACCAAACCGATTGCCTGAGTCTCCTTCTTCAGCATTAAAAAAAGCAGTCATGTCAGCTACTCTGGTTGCTTGCTGCATGTTATGAGTCACAATGATAATTGTATATTCTTCTTTTAGTTCGTGAATTAGATCTTCTACCTTGCTAGTAGATACGGGATCGAGGGAAGAACAAGGTTCATCCATTAATACCACATCGGGCTTGAGAGCGATCGCTCTAGCAATACATAAACGCTGCTGTTGTCCCCCAGATAAAGATAAACCGCTTTGCTTAAGCTTGTCTTTGACTTCATCCCAAATAGCTGCCTGTCTCAAAGACTTTTCTACCAATTCGTCCATATTATCTTTATAACCATTGATTCTCGCACCATAGGCAATGTTTTCGTAAATCGATTTTGGGAAGGGGTTAGGATTTTGAAATACCATCCCAATGCGTCGCCTTACTTCTACAGCATCAATGTTATCTGCATAGAGATTTTTGTTGCGGTAGATAACTTTACCCTTTACTTTGCAACCATCAATCAAATCATTCAGACGATTAAAACAGCGCAACAGGGTACTTTTGCCACAACCAGAAGGCCCAATTAAAGCCGTAACCCGATTTTTGGGAACTTCCATATAAACTCCCCGTAATGCAGCAAAGTCATCATAGGAAACGGTGACATCTTCCGCTTTTAAAATCATTTCTGTCTGTTGAGATTGAGATTTCGACTTAGACTTTTTTTGTTCTTGAATAGGCATAATGTAAATATTTCCTCGATTAACTAATAAACAGATATGGTTTAACAAAAGCTAATGGCTAATAGCTTTGTTTAATAAACACTCTTACGAGTAGCCCAGCGTGAAATGATGCTGGCAAATAAAATTAAGACTACTAAAAGTAAAGAGGCTGCCCAAGCTAACTCTTTTTGGTTTTGATAAGGAACAGTAGCGTAGTTGTAGATTAGAACAGAAAGAGAAGGAATCGGCTCGAATAAACCATTGGGCCAAAATTGAGTAAACAAAGCAGTAAAAATTAAAGGCGCGGTTTCTCCTGCTGCTCTGGCGATCGCTAATGTTGTTCCCGTGACAATGGCTGGTAATGCTGCGGGCAAAACAATCTTCAATACGGTATGAAAATTGGAAGCCCCAACTCCTACTGATGCCCAACGTACTTCTTGAGGAACAATTTGCAATGCCTCATCAGTAGTACGTACGATAATCGGCAACATCAAGATTGCTAAGGCAAAACCTCCAGCAAAAGCAGAAAAAGTGTCAGTTCGTAAGACGATCGCACCATAGGCAAAGATCCCAACAATAATTGAAGGTACGCCACTGAGAACGTTAGTTGCAAAGCGAATCCAACGGGCAACTTTTTTCGGTGCGAATTCAGATAAATAGATAGCCGCCAAGACACCTATCGGAATACTAATAGCAGCAGCAACACCAACTAAAATAAGTGTACTCACGTTATTTAATACTTTTTGACTTTTTGAATAATTAACTCTGCCAAAATATTGATAATTAAGGTAATAGCGAATAAAATCAGCCCTGCATACATCAAAGATTGTCTTTGCAAGCCACTAGCTTCAGAAAACTGATTTGCCATTAAAGATGCAATAGTATTAGCGGGGGCAAGAACGGAAAAATTGAGGTTATTACTATTGCCAATTACTAAAGTTGCTGCCATGGTTTCGCCTAAAGCTCTGCCCAAAGCCAGCATTGTACCGCCAATAATCCCTGAGAAAGCTGCGGGAATTAATACACTAAAGATGGTTTGCCAACGTGTCGAACCCACCGCATAAGAACCAGAACGGAGATCGGGGGGTAAAGAAGCCAATGAATCGCGAGCGATCGCTGTAATTAAAGGTAAAATCATAATTGACAAAATTATCCCCGCAGGTAACATTCCTGGTCCAACATATTGAGTTGAAAATAAGGGAATCCAGCCCAAATTATCGTGTAACCAAGAGCCAATCGGCTTGAGAAAAGGAATCAGCACGTATATTCCCCATAATCCGTAGACTACGCTAGGAATTGCTGCTAATAGTTCAACTAAAAACACTAAAGTACGGCGGACAGATTTAGGAAGAAAATTTTCACTTAAAACAATCGCGCAAGCTACCCCTACAGGAAAAGCGATCAGCAAAGCAATCAAAGAACTAACCACTGTGCCATAAATCATTGGCAAAATGGCATATTGCTTTTCGGGAGGATTCCAAGCACTACCACTTAAAAAAGACCAGCCAAATTCTTTGATAGCAGGAATGGCTTGAAGCCCTACTTGAATTGCGATCCACAGTAAAATTCCTGCTACGGCATATGCCAAAATACGTGTCAGCCAGATAAAACTGCGATCGATACTTTTTTCTGTAGATGAACGTTTTTTATTATCTGTTTTAGAGTTAACAGCAGTTGAAGTCATAATGCTAAAAAATGTTGATATTTTTGTTTTCTATTAATTGTTTTACTGCCGTTTATCGTGTTTATTGAATTGGAAAATACAGCTTGATATTTAATCTTTTAATATTCAATCTTGGTGTTTAATATTCACCTGATTATTTAACTTTTTCAGTTTTAATCAGCTTCTCTTACCATCTAAATATAGTTAAAGATTCTATTTGGATTTTCCCTCTTTAGATAGATATATTTTGATGATTGATATTATTTATTTTTTAAATTTTTCTTAACTTTTATTTAATATAACTATGAATTGAATGATGCTGTATAATTTACGCTTAATTTGAATAAGCTTTGTTTGAATTTACTAGTTTTTAGCTCTTAGCTCTTAGCTCTTAGCTCTTAGCTCTTAGCTAGTAGGTACAAGTCACTTAATTTAAGTTACCCAACTACGTAAATTGTAGTTGAAACCAAAAAATAGGAGCTTTGGACCCTGAATCAACTACATGGTAGAGAGTTAAAGGTAATTTTTAATTCACATCAGACGTAATTTATTTTTCAATATTCAATATAGAAGTTAAAGTTGCTAAAGAATTGCCATAATAACTAGGGCTTAACTAAAGCTTTAAATAATATTTACCAAAAACTGGGAAATTAATTAATTAATGGTATGAACAATGATTATTTGGCGATTAATTGATCTTTTTTACTCTCCAATTCAATTGATTGCCATTGCCTTTTACTTAATTTCTTAATTTAGCCTGGTTAATATGAGTTTACTTATTTCGGAATACGTTGAAGGTAGTAGTAATAATAAAGCGATCGAACTTTACAATAACTCTGGTAGTTTAATTGACCTTGGAGCGAACGGTTACACCCTTGAGTTTTATTTTAACGGTAATACTAGTGCTGGAACTGTAATCGATTTAACAGGAACAGTAGAAGATGGTGAAGTTTTTGTTATTGCTGATAATGATGCTGATGCTGCGATTTTAGCTGAAACCGATTTTACCAGTAATAGTAGTTTTTTCAATGGTGATGATGCGATCGCCCTGCGAGAAAATGGCGTAGTGGTTGATTCTCTTGGTCAAATTGGCTCTGATCCTGGTTCAGAGTGGGGTAGCGGTGATACTTCTACCCAGAATAATACCCTAAGACGCAATACTGACGTTACCGAGGGAGACACAAACCCCGATGATGCATTCGATCCAAGTGTAGAATGGTCGGGTTTTCCTCAAGATACTTTCGATGGCTTGGGAACTTATCAAGGTTCGGATGGCGGTGATGGTGGCGATGGCGGAAATACAGAGACAACACCTATCTATGATATCCAGGGTGCTGCTCAAACTTCACCTCTTAATGGTAATCAGGTTACTACCACTGGTATTGTTACCGCAGTAGATTCTAATGGTTTCTATCTTCAAGATCCTGCTGGAGACGGTAATAGTGCTACCTCCGATGGAATTTTTGTTTTTACTAGTTCTGCGCCTGGTGTCAGCGTTGGGGATGAATTAGAAGTAGCTGGTACAGTTAGCGAATTTACTCCTGGTGGTACAAATACGGGAAATCTTTCGATTACTCAAATTTCTAGCCCTGATATTACTACCTTATCTACAGAAAATGCTCTCCCTGATGCGGTAATTATTGGTAATAGTGGCAGAGTACCACCTACTGAAAGTATTGATGACGCTCCTGATAGCTATAACCCCGATGCTGACGGCATTGATTTCTTTGAATCTGTAGAAGGAATGCTAGTTACAGCTCAAGATATAGTAGCCATAAGCGGTACAACTCGCTTTGGCGAAATTTTTACCGTCGTTAATGGTGGTGCTGGTGCTACGGGAATTAGCGATCGCGGTACTCTAAATATTAGTCCTGATGATTTTAATCCCGAAAAAGTCCAAATTGATGCCGACTCCGATATTTTGCCTGGTTTTGATTTTCCAGAAGTCAATACAGGAGCAAGCTTAGGAGATGTAACAGGAGTTGTTACCTATAGCTTTGGTAATTTTGAAATCAATCCTACTCAACCCTTTAATGTTACTGAAGCCAGCCTTAGTCCCGAAGTTACCAGTATTCAATCGGGAGATGACGAGCTAACCGTTGCTAGCTACAACGTTTTAAATCTCGATCCTAATGATAGTGATGGGGATACAGATGTAGCAGATGGTCGTTATGATGCGATCGCCAATGATATTGTTAACAGTCTCAATACCCCTGATATTATCGGTCTACAAGAAGTTCAGGACAATAGTGGTTCGGCGGATGATGGAACGGTTGCTGCGGATGCTAATCTAGAGCAGTTAGTAGATGCGATCGCAGAAGCAGGTGGGCCAGAATACGAATTCATTGATAATACTTTTATTGAAAACAATGCTAGTGGTGGTCAACCTGGGGGAAACATTCGTACTGCTTTTCTTTACGATCCTAATCGTGTCGATTTAGTCGAAGGTTCAGTTGAAGCTATTGGTAATCAAGAATCTGGAAGTCCTTTTAATGGTGGGCGTTTACCATTAGTTGCTGATTTTGAATTCAATGGTCAAGAAATTACTGTTGTTAACAATCACTTCTCTTCCAAGGGTGGTAGCAGTCCTATCTTTGGGGTAGATCAGCCTTTTGAAGAACTGCAAGAAAACCCCGACGTTAACGGAAGTTTAGACGAACGCCAGGCACAAGCTCAGGCTGTAGATGATTATGTTGATGGTATCCTAGCTGAAAATTCCGCTGCTAACGTAGTGGCATTGGGAGATTTAAATGAGTTTGAATTCATTTCTCCTGTAGATGAGATTTTAGGCAGCAGTCTTAATAACTTAGTAGACACTTTACCCGAAGATGAACGTTATAGCTTTATCTTCCAGGGGAACTCTCAAGAGCTAGATCATATTTTAGTTAGTGACAGTCTTCAAGAAGGTGCAGAATTCGATATAGTTCATGTAAACTCAGAATTTGCCGAAACCGAACAGCGAGCCAGCGATCACGATCCGCTTGTTGCAAGATTCCAGTTGGATGACGACGATGACGATGACGATGACGACAACGATGACGATGATGATGACGATGACAACGATGACGATGATGATGACGATGACACCACAACTGAGGCAATCTTAAGTAGAGAAACAACCTTTGATGATGTAGTTGAAGATGGAATAGCTGAGAATGACTCTCTGAATGGAAGCACAAGCGACGATGAACTATTAGGACTTGATGGAGATGACACTTTAGTAGGAGGCAACGGTGCTGATACCTTAAATGGAGGAGCTGGCAATGACTCCATCACGGGGGGCAATGGATCTAATATTTCTGTACTATCAGCAGGTCAAGGCACTGATGTGATTGTAGATTTAGATTTTGGCAATGATGTTATTGGTTTAGCAAATGGTTTAAGCTTCAACGAGCTAACTTTTTCTAATAGCGATATTCTTTTGGGTGATGAAGTGTTAGCAACCTTAACTGGTGTTGATTCAACTACCCTGACTGAATCAGATTTTGCAACCATCTAAATCTTAAGTAGACAAGTAGATTAGGAAGCACGCCAGTGTAACCTAACAAAACTAGTAACGAAGGAAAAACAAAGCGATTGGCTCTGCCACCTCGCTCCGCGAGATCGCTGATTGAACTATTAATAACTAGGGTTTGCTGAAAAAGTAAGCGAAAAAAATTGACAAGAATCAGCTTAGTTAAAAGATAAGTTTTTATTTTAGTAAGTAGATTTGATATCAGGTTTAATAATAGAAGATTTATAAATTAAGCCTAATTTATAGTTCTGAAGAAATAAAGACAAAAAAAGACAGTTGAACTGCCTAAGCAGAGTAGAAAGATTGATGACTAAAAAAGTGATGGCAATAGAAGTTTCTGACGTTTCAGGAAGTTTTGTCATCACAAGATTGAGATTAAATCTTCTTTTTGCTTGTCCGAATTTCCCTTCAATTCCATTACGAAATCTTTCATCATAAGCGAGCCTGTTTTTTAGTTTCTTTACTAACATTTTTAGGCGGTCTTCCTAGAGGCGGTCCACTAATCCTAATTCCTCTTTCTTTGCACCACGCCCGATTCTCTCTAGTTCTATAAATTCGGTCAACATGAACGGAGGATGGATAGTAGCCAGTGAAGTTTTTATAAGCTTCTATTTGTGTTTTTAAATCTCCTGATTCATTGAAGTTATCCCAACTTAAATGGTCTAAAAAAACATAGTTGTCGAAACAGCTTACTGAAAGTTTTGCGCCGAATTCTACAGGTTGTCCTGCTTTTCCTCTCACAATAGGGCGGATATGCGGTTGGCTTATACTTACAATTCTATCATCAATTCTGTTAGATTCATTCTGATACATCCACAATTGTTGGCGATAAACTTCTGTGACTACCAACAACATTTTATGTTTTCTTGGACTCAGGCTAGTTAACTCGGCTCCTGAATTTATTAGCTTTTCTATGTGAGACAAATTTCTTTTTATGTATTGTAATTGTTTGGCGATTGCCATTTATGGCAGTGCGCGGAGCGCAATCGCTTCTCTCCTTTCTTGTCGAGATGGACGACGTTTTTTAGCTACTTTTAAATAATCTTTTTTCGCTTTTTTTCTATAAGTTCTTGGCTTTTTTTCTCCCTTTATTTGAGATATCTTATAAAGATAATCTAGGATTTTTTCTGTTTGCCTTCGAGCTTGATTTAATATGCCTAAATCATTGGGATAACTTATATCTCCAGGAGCGCAAGTAGCATCTAATATTAACTTTCCTTTATTTTCTATTTCTTCTACTTGACCTGATTCGTTTTTTTTTCTGATTCTTCTTCTTGGCTATTTTCGGTGAAATATTTCACGATTTTTTGATTAATTTTATTAACTAAATCCTTGTCTATTCTTTCTCGAAAATAAACCATCAATGAGGCATCAAATGGGGCTTGATTACTATAGCTTGACATCCCTAGAAAATATTGTAGGTATGGATTTTCTTTGATTTGTTCTAGAGTTTCACGCTTCGGAAATCCCTAGTTTTTCTTTAATAATTAATGCCCCCAATGCCATTCGGAACGGTTTGGCTATTGCACCCATTTTCTCTGAGAAATTTTCTGCATATTCCTCTTCAAATTCTGACCAAGGTATTAATTCTGCCATGATTACCCATCGGTTTTCTGATGACAACTTACCTTCAAACGGTAATTCAAATTTTTCTGGAGTCAGGTCAGACTGGTTAGATTTACGGTACATTTGTTCTTGCTGATGGGAGGCTAAGTGCAAGGGTCTTTAACCAATTTTAGGGGGTTTTCGCCCTTTTCTACTCACTTTTTTCTGCATCAAAAATCCTTGTAACCTTCTTTGGCTCAACTATTCAAACTTTTTCAGCCAACCTTTGTGCCAACAGAGGAATACTCCCGTTTTCTGTCTGTTTTTAATTTAGTGACTTACTGACTAAAATAGTACATAATTACTTAGCAACAGTAATTAGGAAAACTAAATATGGCAACTGATAGGGCTTGTATTTCTGGGTACTTTGAAAAGGAAGAAGAGAAAGCGATTCAAAAATACGCAAATAAGCACAGGTTAACTAAGAGCAAGGCTTTAGAAGCTTTAGTTAAAAAAGCGTTCTCAGATGACAGTGAATCACCCGAAGAATTGATTTTTAATCAAGCTTCTGACAGACGCATAACAGAGTTAGAACGCGATCGCGATTTTGCTTTTACAGTAAGGACTGGGATGTGTAGCAGTATAGACAAGCTTGAAGAGCAGGTAGCTTATTTGCAGGACAACGTAGAAAGATTGCAACGTCTAGTTGAGCGTACACAGGTTGAATACTTCACAGATGACCAAGTAGCTTCTCATGTTGGAGCAAGGGTGGAAACGGTCAAAGAATGGCGATTGGGACTAAGAAAACCTAGGGGTAGTAACATCTGTAGCTTGATAGAAGATTTTCAACTTGATTATGGTCGTTGGAGGATGAGAGGGTGAGTATAAGGAAGTACGACTGTCAGTCGGCACTGACAGTCAGGGAAGGAAATACTATCCACCTAACCTAAGCTTGAAACTCGATAACCAAAAATATTAATAGTAGTGTCTCCAAGTTGGCACTACTTGATTCCTTTTCTTTAGTTGAAGTCACAAAGATTAATTATTAACCTGAACCAATTGAAATCCCATCAATTCTAGGAGGAATGCCCTTAAAGCAAATTTGAGGTGCATTCTCGGCTATTTCAATATCTAGCCTAAGGCGGATAGAAACTTCTTTTGATTGCAGATCTGGTTCTACTGTAATTCGATTGGCGTAAAAACCAGAAGCGGGGCTATTAGCTTCTGCAAGTCCCCTGTAGTTCTGCTCTAATTTAAAACAAAATTCTACCAACTGTTCTTCAGCGGTAGTGCCACTAAGGGTAAAAGGTGTAGTCATTAACTTAAATCTACAGGTGGGTTAGGCTCAATATTAGTCCAAAGATTAACTCGAACAGTTTGCTTAGTTTTACTTCTAAGTCTTCCGTCTATGGTTACATCTCCTATTACTAGTTTGGCATAAGCAGGGTAAACTGTCTGGGGTATCACTCGTTTACTTGAGTCAGGATGATCTGTAGCAATTGTTCCGTGGCTAATCCTTTGAATATTAGCAGTAGAAAGAGCAATTAAATCTCTGATTTGTCTTTCTCCTTCACCGTAGCTAACAGCATGAACTCTCATTTGACGACCATTATCTAAATAAGCGGTAACTCGATGCTTGCCCCAAGTAAAATGTCTGATAACACTTTTAAGCTGTTGCCAAGTTAAGCCTTGTTTAACGTCAGGGATATTAATTTCTACTGTCTTAGCGTATTCTCCACTAGGCATCCTCCAAGGTGGCTGTTGCTTGCTGCGAAAGATAACCTGTAATTTACGTCTCTGTGGTCTAGGAGTCACATAGTCCTGTTCTGGCATTCCTACAATTTGCCCTAGATCGCGATCGTAAATTAACTGATGTTCCGCTAAAATCATCTGAACGTCAGAGATAATCGAATCTTGTCCCGCTTCAAAAATAATCCGCTCTTCTTCTAGTTCTCGATTGGGCAAAATTTCTACCGTGCGGCTAGGATCTCGATTGGAGTCATTGACTGCTCTTTGAGCCAAGTAAAAATCATCAATCGTGTAAGCAATTACATACCCCATTTCAATAACGCTGTCTTCTACAGTATCAATAAATTGATTGGCAAAAGAACGCATTGAAGCACTAGGAAGTCTTTCTACAAAATTATCGATCGCATCGGCAAAAGACCAAGGTTTTCGCTCGTTGATTACAGGTTTTAAACCAACAAGTTCTAATTCTCATTCCGCACTTCAGTTTGTAGTTGGTAAAAAGTATAGAGCAGAATACACTTTTTCCCCTTGATCGACAACCAAGAAAAGGCAATCGAAGCGCGAC
>JASJDX010000032.1 GCA_030064975.1 Pleurocapsa sp. MO_192.B19 | reverse complement strand
TTCATTTCGTGAGTAACTACCACCATAGTCATCCCTTCTTCTGCTAGCTGTTTCATTACAGTTAATACTTCTCCTACTAATTCAGGATCGAGGGCGCTAGTGGGTTCGTCGAAGAGAATTATTTCGGGTTTCATACACAAACTACGAGCGATCGCTACCCGTTGTTTTTGTCCTCCAGATAGCTGTTCGGGATAGGCATTGGCTTTACTACTTAAACCTACTTTATCTAGATAATGTAAGGCGCGATCGCGACATTCTGCTTTTGATTCTTTTAATACTTGAGAGGGGGCCAAGGTTAAGTTTTGCAATACGCTGAGGTGAGGAAATAAATTAAATTGTTGAAAAACCATACCCACTTTAGTTCTTAATTGGCGTAATTTTTGCGAGCTAATTTTTGGTTTAGAAAGGTCGATATCCATTACCCTTAAACCGCCACCATTAATAGTTTCTAAACGGTTACAACAACGTAACAATGTGCTTTTACCACAGCCAGAAGTACCAATTATAGAAACAACATCCCCTTTATAAAGTGAAGCAGTAATACCACGTAACACTTCGAAGGAACCGTAACTTTTTCTTAAGTTATCAAAGGAAATAACGGGGGTAGAAGTAGACATATTATTTAATTTTGTCAAAGAATTATTACAGTAAACTATCTCAATATTTTATGCTTAATTGTTAGATCGATTACATTATTTAGATTAATTTAAAGTCATAATCTGCTAAAAGTAAACCTCAGGTAGTGGTCGATAAAAACTAATTATGTCTATTGATATATATCTTGAGATAGAGTTCAAAGAAAAGGTAAATATTGGACTTAGTGGCGTATTGTAATTAAAGTAGCAAAGTCTTAATTTCATGATCTTAAGGCATAGTTTGTCATGAAAGCATAGATTTTATACATAATTATTGACAAATTTAAAAGAGAAAACCTTTTTTTTGCTCTTACTTGATTTGCTCTTACTTGATATATAGATTTGATAGATAAATCGAGAGAAAATTAGTAACAGAAAATTATGAACAAAAAAAGTTTAGTATTTTGGTTAAAAAAGTTAGCTTTAAGCCTGATTGGGTTATTGTTAGTAACTAGCTTTTACTTTTATTCCCCTTTATCCTTAAACGCCCAAGGAGTCCTAAAAGTAGGAACTGAACCAGCTTTTCCGCCCTTTGAAATGCAAGCACCAGACGGAAAAGGTTTTACTGGATTCGATATTGACTTGTTTAAAGCTATTGGTGAGGAAGCCGATTTAGAGATTCAGTTTCAGAGTATGCCTTTTGACGGATTGATTCCAGCTTTACAGTCCAAAACTATTGATGCGGCAATTAGTGGCATGACTATTAGTGCCGAACGCGCTCAAACAGTAGATTTCACCCGTCCCTACTTTCAATCTGGTCTGGCGATCGCGGTTAGAAAAGAAAGCAAAAACGAAATTAAAAGTTTTGCCGATCTAGAAAACAAAAAGATAGCCGTTGCTATTGGTACAACAGGAGCGCAGGAGGCTGGTAAAATACCAGGAGCAGAAATATTTACCTTTGATAACTCTGCACTGGCACTTCAGGAATTAAGCAATGGTAAGGTAGACGCAGTAGTTAACGATGCTCCCGTAACTCTCTACGCGATTAAAGTTGGCAATCTAAATAATGTAGAGGTGGTTGGAGAACTCCTAACCGAAGAATATTACGGTATTGCTTTACCACAAAACTCTCCTAACCTAGAAAAAGTTAATAGTGCTTTAGATGAACTGCTCAAGACTGGTAGATATCGCGAAATATATCAAAAATGGTTTGCAGGAGAGCCACCTAAGTTACCTTTAGTTGCTCCTGCCTTAGAAGGAGACACTGCTGCCTTTAGCTGGAGTAAAACCTTCCGTACTCTTTTGTGGGGAGCGTTGGTAACAGTCATGCTAACGGCATTTTCCGTATTTTTTGGCACTATTGGTGGGACTTTACTGGCAACCGCTTCGATTTCTAACTTTAAGCCTCTGGGTTGGTTTACCCGTATTTACGTCGATTTCTTTCGCGGTACGCCTTTGCTGGTGCAGATTTTCATGATTTACTTTGGTTTGCCGTCTTTGCTGCAACAAATAGGTTTCGATTTTAGTTTCAATCGCTTTGCAGCGGCGGTTACGGCTCTTAGTCTCAATTCGGCTGCCTATTTAGCCGAAATCATTCGAGGTGGTATTCAATCCATCGATCAGGGACAGTGGGAAGCTTCCCAATCAATGGGGATGAGTTGGATGCAAACCATGCGTCATGTCATTTTTCCCCAAGCTTTTCGCCGAATGCTGCCCCCGTTGGGTAACGAGTTTATCACCATGATTAAGGACACCAGCTTGGTAGCAATTATTGGTTTTGAGGAACTGTTCCGTCAAGGACAACTAATGGTTGCAACAACTTACCGTGCGTTTGAAATTTACGCAGCAGTAGCTTTGATTTATCTGCTGTTAACCTTTGTCGCTTCTAGAGTCTTTAGTTGGCTAGAAAAACGGCTTAATCCCGTTCTTCGTGCCAATAAAAAAGAGGCGAAGCAAGTTTCTCGGAGTTCAGAACAGTTAGTAGGTTAATTTTAATTGAGTTAACAATTGTCAGCTAACAATTACCAGCTAACAATTAGAGACTGTTTGTATATAAAACATTAAGCTTACTACCACAATAAAGATTAGAAACACCTGAAAAAATACCTGAATTTTTCCCCTTTTATTTATTTTTGGCTAACCGCATAATGCTAACGCAAATAATTTGTCTGAAAAACCATCAACGGTATTATTGACTTTCTTCTTTATTATTGTTTAACGGGACTTAGACATTTTTTAGTCAAAAACAGCCTCAAACCTATATACAGTAATGCTTTTACTTCGATTTAGTGTTTTTCTTGATATACTTTTGAACGAGTTTATTCAGTTGACTCCTGGTGGGTATGCGTTATTTAATCCTAATGGAGATTCAGATAACGATACTATCTATGTCGGAACTTTGCGAACCATCTTTAGATTTTAATAAGTTGCTTTTAGCTATTGGCTGTTAGATTTTTGGGCGGTACGCCAGCTTCAATTCAATTGGGTAGACCACACTAATCTGTTTAGGGAATAGGGAACAGAAATTATTTAGTCCCCTGGTCTATTCAACCCAAAAGCGCAGTATCTAACAGCCCAATACTTCAATTAGCTACTTAGATCTTATTGAATAAAATAATTTGTAGAATCAAATGTATAATTTTTCTCGAATTTGAAAAGTATGATAAAAAAATAAAAAAATACAGATAATTAGTCTTGAAAAAATAAAATGCTCCTAACATTTCTGTAGAATATTTTACTACTGCAATTGTTTAAATGTATGATACTTAGAATTAACAAAACTAGTTTTTGAAAAATAAATATTGTCAAAGCAATTTAAATAAATCTATTTAAAAATAAGAGCGGATACATATCAAAAAAACATGAATTTTATCAACAATGTTCAAAATTTCACGGGTAAACTCAAACCTATACAGCTAGTCCAACTATCCAAGTTGCTTCAGAAAAAATGGAGGCTATTTTTAGCTTTAGGGATAGTTTTGAGCTTTGCTATCCCAAATATAGCTCTGGCTGCGGAAGAAGAAGCCTCAGGAGGTTTTATTGGCGCAATAGATAGGGTTTTTTCTGGGCTGGTTGCAGTTTTAAATGAAGTTCTCTTTTTTGAAATCGCTGGTTTTCCTTTAATTGTGCTGTGGCTCATCTGTGGCTCAATCTTTTTTACCGTGCGGATGGGATTTATTAACATTCGCGGTTTTAAACACGCTATTGATATCGTGCGTGGTAAATATGACGATCCTGACGATGATGGCGAGGTATCACACTTTCAGGCATTAGCGACAGCACTATCAGGAACGGTAGGATTGGGCAATATTGCAGGGGTAGCGATCGCTGTACAAACTGGAGGCCCTGGTGCGGTATTATGGATGACTCTAGGGGGCTTTTTTGGGATGTCTAGTAAGTTTACCGAATGTACCCTAGCCCAAAAATATCGACGAGTAAAAGCTGATGGCTCGGTAGCTGGAGGCCCAATGTATTATATTTCTCGTCCTTTATCAAACATGGGTTTGCGGCCTTTGGGCAAAGCTTTATCAGCTTTGTTTGCCATCCTCTGTATTGGTGGCTCTTTCGGCGGGGGTAATATGTTCCAGGCTAATCAGTCTTATGTTGCTGTAGCCAATGTAGTTCCTAATATACCTAGCTGGCTCTTTGGTATACTTGTCGCTGCTTTAGTGGGAGTGGTAATTATTGGTGGCATTAGTCGCATTGCTTCGATCACGGGTAAGCTAGTTCCTTTGATGGCAGTAATTTACGTTATTGCTTGTTTGTGGATTATTTTAAGTAACCTGACCGAAATTCCCAGTGCGATCGCTACTATTTTTACAGGAGCTTTTTCACCTCAAGCTGTTGGTGGTGGTGTTGTGGGTGTAATGGTCCAAGGAATTAGACGTAGTGCTTTTTCTAACGAAGCAGGAGTTGGTTCGGCAGCGATCGCTCATTCAGCAGCCCGTACAGATGAACCCCTTAGAGAGGGGATTGTAGCTTTATTAGAGCCTCTAATTGATACTATTGTCATCTGCAATATGACTGCTTTGGTAATTATCATTACTGGAACTTATCAAGATACTTCAATCGGTGATGGAGTATTGTTGACGAGCAGATCTTTTGCGACTGTAGTTGGTTGGTTTCCTTCAATTCTGGCGATCGCTGTAGCCTTATTTGCTTTCTCCACGATGATTTCCTGGAGTTATTACGGGGAAAGAGCCTGGGAATACTTGTTTGGTAACAATAGCATTTTAGTTTACAAGGGTTTGTTTGTCTTTTGTGTTTTTGTTGGCTCAGTAGTTAACTTGGGTGCAGTGTTAGATTTTAGCGACATGATGATTTTAGCCATGTCAATTCCTAATTTAATTGGCTGTTATTTGTTGTCGGGAGTAATAGCTTCAGATCTCCAAGATTATATGCAGCGACTCAGTTCTGGACAAATGCCCACCTATGATGATGAGGTGGCTAGTCGTTCTGCCCAAGAAGAAGCAACTTTTAGATAGAGTATCCCTGTCATTAGTTCACCTACTGCCTACTTTATCTACGTGAGGCAAGGAGTAGTATGGGAAACAATCGACAACAAAACCCGCAAACAAAATAATGAAAAAAGTCACAGTCATCACAGGTGGTAGTCGTGGCATCGGTGCTGCGGCTGCCTACCTTGCTGCTCAACAAGGTCATGCTGTTTGTGTCAACTATCTCCACAATCAAGAGGCTGCCAACAAAGTTGTTGATGCTATCAAACAGTCTGGAGGAAAAGCAATATCAATAGCTGCTGATGTTGCTTCTGAGACTGAGGTACTTAATCTCTTTAACACGGTAGACAAAAAACTAGGAAAGCTAACAGCACTTATCAACAATGCTGGCATTCTAGAGCAGCAAATACGGTTAGAAAATATGGATGCTGCTCGCTTAAATCGAATTTTTGCCACAAACATAATAGGGGCATTTTTATGTGCCAGAGAAGCTGTCAAACGAATGTCTACCAAACACGGTGGTGCAGGAGGAGCGATCGTTAATGTCTCATCGGCTGCTTCTCGGCTGGGTTCACCTGGGGAATATGTAGACTATGCAGCTTCTAAAGGAGCGATTGATACAATGACAATCGGATTGGCAAAAGAAGTTGCTGATGAAAAAATTCGCGTAAACGCTGTACGTCCAGGTTTCATTTATACTGATATTCATGCTAGTGGTGGCGAACCTAATCGTATTGAGCGAGTAAAAGAGTTTGTCCCCATGAAACGAGGTGGTCAGGCGATCGAGGTGGCAAAAGCAATTTTGTGGCTATTGTCTGATGAGGCTTCGTACACAACTGGTTCATTTATAGATGTTACAGGGGGCAAGTAATATGAAATACTTTCTAATCCAGTCAATTTTGCCACTCTAGGTTATTAGCCTAACTCAGCCAACAGAATTAGGAACTCTCTACACAATGAAGAATTAATGGCAATTAAAGAAGTTGCCCAAAAGTACAAATTGAGAATTCAGATGGATGGTGCTAGGTTTGCCAATGCAGTAGTAGCCATGAATAAAACTCCAGCAGAAATTACCTGGAAATCTGGAGTAGATGTCCTGTGTTTTTGTGGTACTAAAAACGGAATGGCATTAGGTGAGGCGATTATTTTCTTTAATAAAGAGTTAGCCGAAGATTTTGCCTATCGTTGCAAACAAGCTGGACAACTAGCTTCCAAAATGCGCTTTATTGCTGCGCCTTTTTTAGGCTTGTTAGAAACTGGTGCTTGGCTAAGAAATGCTCAAAATGCTAACGAATGTGCCACATATTTAGAACAGAGATTATCAGCAATACCGCAGCTTGAACTGATGTTTCCACGGCAAGTAAATAGTGTTTTTGTGAAAATGCCCGAAAGAGTGATTAAAGATTTAAGAGCCAAAAATTGGCATTTTTATACTTTTATTGGTGTTGATGGTGTTCGTTTTGTCTGTGCTTGGGATACAACTAAATCGAGAATCGATCAACTAGTCAGCGATATTAAAGATGCGATTGGCTTTGCCACCTCGCCGAGCGAGATCGTAATAATATAGACAGAGGTCTTCTTCATTAAACAAACTAAAAATGAATTACGTTCGGGAACTGCGATCGCTCGTTGGACATCGACCTTTAATCATTGCTGGTGCAGCAGTATTAATTAGCGATCGACGAAATAGTTTGCTGCTTCAACATCGCCAAGATAATCATCAATGGGGTTTAATTGGTGGCAGTATGGAAATTGGTGAATCTTTGTCAGAAACAGCTTGGCGAGAAGCCAAGGAAGAGACAGGCTTAGAACTACATGAGCTTAAATGGTTTGGGATTTTTTCAGGAGAAGAATTTATCTATGAGTATCCCAATGGGGATGTTATTGTCAATGTAACAGCGGTTTACACTTCACAAGAGTTTAGAGGAGATTTAAAGCCAGATAAAGAAGAAACAAATGAAGTGCGTTTCTTTCCATTAAATGAACTGCCGTTGAATTTGAGTCCACCGGACAAACCGATTATAGAACAGTATCTTCATCAAATAAATACTTGCTAAATGTAATCAATATTTGCATACTAATCAACTTTCTAAGAAACTCGATCCAACACGTGACAATAGTCATCCAACTCAGCAATTAACTTATGTTTGGATTCTGGAGACAAAAAAGAAGCTTGAAAAGAGTTTTTAGCCAGTTGATAAAGCTCTTGTTTGGTTAAATCTAAAGCCTCTTGTGCTGCTTGATAATTTTCGCTAACATATCCGCCAAAATAAGACGGATCGTCGGAATTAACTGTAGCGCAGATACCTAAGTTTAAGAGTTTTTTGAGGTTATGTTTGTCCATTGAATCAAATACTTTAAGCTCTACATTAGATAAGGGACAAACGGTTAAGGGAATTTGTTTGTCTGCCAAATAATTAAGTAATTCTGGGTTTTCGGTTGAGCGGACACCATGATCGATACGAGATACATTGAGTAGCTTAATTGCTTCCCAAATGTATTCTGGTGGCCCTTCTTCTCCTGCATGAGCGACGGTTAAAAAGCCTTCTGCTTGGGCGCGAGCAAAAACTTCTTTAAACTTAGAGGGTGGATTACCTTGTTCGGCAGAATCTAAACCAACTGCGGGAATAGTATCTTTGTAGGGTAATGCTTGTTCCAAGGTAGCAAATGCTTCTTCCGCAGAGCGATCGCGCAAAAAAGATAAGATTAACTGACTAGAGATACCTAATTTGGCTTTGCCGTCTTCTAAAGCCTGGTAAATTCCTTGATATGCCGTCTCAAAAGCAATACCCCGTGAGGTGTGAGATTGCGGATCGAAAAATATTTCCGTGTGGCGCACATTCTGACTGACCGCTTTTTGCAGATATGCCCAGGTAAGATCGTAGAAGTCTTGTTCTTTTTGTAATACTTGAGAACCTTGGTAGTAGAGGTCGAGAAAAGATTGCAAGTCGGCAAAATTATAAGCTTCTCTTACTTCCGACACCGATTTATAAGGTAAATCTATCTTATTGCGTTGAGCCAATTCAAACATCATTTCTGGCTCTAGCGTACCTTCTATATGTAAATGTAGTTCGGCTTTGGGTAGATTTTGGATGAATTCTTTCATGCTAATTGTTAGTGGTTAACAGTTAGTAGTAAGTTACATAATTTTTACTTATTACTTATTACTTATTACTTATTTTCTTACGCCCCTATTTCCAAAGCAAGGAAAACAAATCTGAGCAAAAATACTGCTGCTAAAATCCAGACTGTAAGATTGATTTCCTGTGCCTTTCCTTGAATAGCTTTAAGTATAGGATAACTAATAAAACCTACGGCTAATCCTTCAGCAATAGAATAACTTAGAGGGATAAATAAAATAGTTAAAAAAGAAGGTATCGATTCAGCAGGATCGTCCCAATTAATATCGGTAATGCTACCTGCCATCAAAACTCCGACAATTAACAATACTGGTGCAGTGGCAAAAGGAGGAATGGCTGAAAGTAAGGGCGTGAAAAAGACAGAAAGAGCAAATAAAATTGCTGCAACTATAGCCGTAAAACCGCTTCTGCCTCCTTCGGAGACTCCCGCAGCCGATTCGATATAAGTGGTTACAGTGGATGTGCCTAATGCTGCCCCTGCCGTCGTGCCAATTGCATCTGCCATAAATGCTTTACTAGCACCAGGTAATTCTCCTTTTTCATTAACCAAACCCGCCTTAATACCAACTCCCGTAAGTGTCCCCACCGTATCGAAGGTATCAACGAAGAGAAAGACAAATAATATTGCCAGTAGATTCCAAATACTATTTTGTAAAACAGTTGCTAATCCCACAAAAGCCTGCGCTGCAATGTTGACGGGAAAGGCAGGCAAACCAATAATTCCTTGAGGCCAAGGGGCAATACCTAATATCCAGCCTAGTAATGCTGTGGCTAATATACCAATAAGTAAGGCACCTTTAATTCTTCTGGCGACAAACGCAGCCGTAATCAAAATTCCCGCGATCGCCATTAAAGTATTAGGAGCGCCTAGATTTCCTAGAGTCGTAGTAGTAGACTCGCTGGTGACAATAATTCCTGAATTACTGGTAAGGGCAATATAGGCAATAAATAAACCGATACCTGCTGCGGTAGCGTGTTTGAGACAGTCGGGAATAGCAGCTACAATACGGCTACGCATTTTAGAAAGAGACATAGCAATAAAAATTAGTCCCTCAATGAATACCGCAGCTAAAGCCACTCGCCAGTCAATACCCAAACCCAGTACTACAGAAAAAGCAAAATAGGCATTGATTCCCATCCCTGGCGCAAGGGCAAAAGGGTACTTGGCATAAACTCCCATAATGAAAGTAGCGATCGCCGAAGAAATAGCAGTAGCAAAAACTAACTCACCAAATAAATCTCCCGACTCTTGTAAAAAGATAGCATTGGAGAGAATATCGGGATTTACTGCCAGAATATACGCCATAGTTACAAAAGTCGTAACCCCTGCCAAGACTTCGGTACGAAAATTAGTTCCCAACTGTTCAAACTCAAAAAAAGTAGCAATACCACCTAAATTTGATGAAGAATTGCGATCGCTTTTCGTTTTAGTCGGAGTTGATGATGGTTTCCGACTCATGATAGATACCTCATTTTTAATAATTTTTTGAATAATTAATTAATCTAAAGTATCTTCGATAAAATATTAATTCTGAAACATCGTATACAGTATACAAATTAATTTCGCTTCAAGATTAAGTAAGATATAAATAAAACGTGAGTCGCTACGTTTATGGATTTGTATAACGTTAAAACTTATTTGCGACCGAAATCATTACGAGAAGTAAGAGAATGGCAACCAGACTGGAATTGGTTGGCTGGAGGGACATGGATTTTTAATGAAGTCCAGCCCCAGGTAAAAACCCTGGTGGATATGCAGCAGCTTAACTGGTCAGAAATAGAACTTACTTCAGAGGGTTTATCTATTGGGGCAACCTGTATTCAAAACGACTTACTAGACTTCTCTTTTCCCGATGCTTGGACAGCAACAGCAGCACTTAAAGATGCAGTGCGCGAATTAGCCTCGTTTAAATTGTCTCATGCTGCTACAGTAGGGGGAAACATTTGTTTGGCATTGAGTGCTAGTACCTTTGCCCCTGCTATGGTTGCGTTGAATGCTAGCTATGAAATTTGGCGACCTAATACTGAGTCTTATATAGTGAATGCAGTCGATTTTCAGACCGCACCGCAACAGACGATTTTACAGCCAGGAGAAGTATTACGTAGAATTAAAATTCCCATCTGGAATTTAACCCAGTGGCAGACTAGTTTCAAACGTATGGCAGTATGCACCGCAGGATATGCGATCGCGATTGTCGTAACCGCCTATCATCCTCAAACCCAGCAAGTAAAATTTGGCATTGGCGGTAGTGTGAAATCTCCGCGCCTAATTGAATTTGATACTATACCAATCCCCGAACAAATCGCCGGGGAAGTTCGCGAACTGCCCTTACACATATATATTGACGACGAACGGGGTAGTGCTACCTATCGCCGACATATCACCCAGGTATTGATGCAGCGCGGCATTACCGAATTAACCGCAGGAATAGACGGGAAACGCCGATATTAACATTGAACATTTATCATTGAACATCGCTCGATAAGGCGATCGCCTAGAGCAAAAGCTTTTTATTGTCCAAACCATGTCAGATATATTAAATTTTCAGGTTAATAGCAAAAAACATCAGACTGACTGTAATCCAGGTACAAGTTTGTTGAGTTTACTGCGCGATCTGGGATACGCGGGAGTGCATCGCGTCTGTGAGTCGGGAGACTGCGGAAGCTGTACGGTATGGTTAGATGATAAGCCCATTCATAGCTGTATCTATCCTGCGATGCGGGCAGATGAACATCAAATAACCACCATTGAGGGTTTAGAGAATGGAAAGTTATCTCCTATGCAGCAAGCTTTTCTAGACAAGCAGGGTTTTCAGTGTGGTTACTGTACCCCTGGGATGATTATGACTGCTAGTAAGCTGGAGTATGAATCGGAAGCAGAATTAAAGGCAGAATTAGAAGGTAATCTCTGTCGCTGTACTGGTTATGAGGCAATTATCGAGAGTATTCTCCAATGCGGTCAAGATAATTCAATTAAACCCATAACTGCTAAAGATGGACAGGTAGGAAAAGACGTTCCCAAACAGGATGGTCCTAATATAGTTACGGGGAAACCAGTATACACTGCCGACTGGTCGCCGACTGGTTTATTGCATCTTAAAGTATTGCGATCGTCACATCCTCATGCTCGAATTAGAAATATTAATACTGAAAAGGCTAAAGCAATTCAAGGCGTTGAAGCGGTATTTACTTATCAAGACGTTCCTCGAAAAGCATACAGTACCGCAGGACACGGCGCACCAGTACCAGATCCTTTCGACCATTACATACTAGATAATAAAGTCAGGTTTATTGGCGATCGCGTAGCAGCAGTAGTAGCCGAAACCGAAGCTATAGCAGCTAAAGCTTGCGGGTTAATTGAAGTTGATTATGAAATTTTGCCTCATGTAATTAATCCAGTGGTCGCGATGCAGGGAGAAGTGATAATTCACGATGAACCAGAATCGAGTCAGATTCATGATGCAGCCCATAATATTGCTGGGGAAGTAATTTTAGACAAAGGAGATTTAGAGGTAGGATTCAAGCAAGCGGATTTAATTGTCGAGAATACTTATATTTTACCTGCCGTTCAGCACGTCCATTTAGAACCTCACGTTAGTATTAGCTGGTTTGATGAAACAGGTACATTAGTTGTGCGTTCGAGTACTCAAGTACCGTTTCACTGTCAGAGATTGTTGTCCGAATTATTCGATCTCCCTAAAGAAAAGATTCGGGTATATAAACCTCAGCTAGGGGGTGGCTTTGGGAACAAACAGGAAATATTAACTGAAGACTTGTGTGTATTGGCAACTTTAAAAACAGGTAAACCCGTCCAGTGGCGATTTACCAGAGAAGAAGAATTTACCGCCACTAACAGCCGTCACTCAATGAATATCCGTCTAAAAACAGGTGTGAAAAAAGATGGTACGCTGGTTGCCCAGGAAATGAAAGCAATTTCTAACACGGGGGCTTATGGCAATCACGGGGAAACAGTAACTTTTTTGACGGGTTGTTTTCCCCTTGGTTTATATCGCTGTAAACATCAATCCTATACAGGAACGGTAGTTTATACCAATACCATGCCCGCAGGCGCGTTTCGAGGTTACGGGGCGACTCAAGGCACATTTGCTATGGAATCCCAACTGGATGAAATTGCTACTCAATTAAATATCGATCCGATCGAGTTGCGTCGGCAAAACTTAATCACCGCTAAAGACGAAATTCTTATCGGCAGAGAAGAACATTTCCACATTGTTGGTAGTTATGCCCTTGATGAATGTATCGAAAAAGTTACCCAGGCGTTAGATTACGATCCAAACAAACCACCCGAAACAGAAGGACATATCAAACGCGGGGTGGGATTTGCTGCGACTATGCAAGCCAGTGGTTTAGCCAAGATTCATCTCGCCAGTGTCAAAATATCTTTGATGCCCGATGGATTATACGAACTGCGAACTGGTTCTGTTGATGTGGGGACAGGTTCGGATACATCCCTGCGACAGATAGCAGCCGAGGTTTTAGGCACGACAGTAGAGAAAATAAAGATAATCACTGCCGATACTCAGGAAACTCCCTTTGATGCGGGTTCTTACGCTTCTGCTACGGCATTTATTACGGGACAAGCGGTAAATCTAGCTGCCCAAAAACTGCGATCGCGTATCCTGCAAATTGCCGCACAAGAGATGGAGGTAGATTCTAGCGAACTAGAATTAAGCGAAGATCACGTCTCTAGTTTTTCTACCAAACTAACTCTGCCACAACTGGCAAAAGCAGCCACAGAACGAGGGGAATCATTGGAGATACAATTAGAACATACCAGCGATCGCGCTTCTTTAACCTTTGCCTTTTTAGGTGCAGAAGTAGAAGTAGACACCGAAACAGGCAGAGTAACCGTTTTGCGCTGTGCCGAGGCGATTGATATTGGCAAGGCAATTAATCCTCGTATCTGTCGCGGACAGGCTACAGGAGGTTTAGTTATGGGTTTGGGATACGCCCTAGCCGAAGAACTACGCTTTGACGAACAAGGTAAAATACTCAACCCTTACTTGCGTACCTATCGCATTCCTGCTGCTTCCGATGTGCCACCCTTAGACATCTTCTTAATCGAAAAAGCCGATCCTTATGGCCCTTTTGGTGCTAAGGGTATCGGTGAGATTGGTACAAACTGTACCGCACCAGCGATCTCTAATGCAGTCGCCCAGGCTACAGGAGTTAGATTGAGACAATTACCGATGATTCCCGAACGAGTTTGGATGGCGATGAACAGTCATCAGTCATCAGTCATCAGTTAACAGAACTGTAGGACGGGCAAGAGTTTAAATTATGTTCTCGATTAAAAATACTAGAGCTAAAGTACAAAATAAAATAATCTGTTTGGAGAAAAATGGGATTTTATTCGCAAAACATTCTTCCTTATCTTCTCGATTGGTCTTCATCCGACCCCAATCTGAGCGTACATCGTCAGGAGATTTTAGCTGATGTGAAGGGAAAAGTTTTAGAAATTGGCTTTGGTACGGGGTTGAATCTTTCTTACTATCCCAAACATATTAAAACTATCATTGCGGTAGATATAAATCCTAAAGCCAATAAGTTAGCTCAAAAACGTATTCAATCTTCCAACATAACTGTAGATTGTAAAGTCTTAAATGGAGAAAGCCTTCCGATGGCAGATAACACATTTGACAGCGTAGTTAGTAGTTTTACCTTGTGCAGCATCGCCGATGTGGAACAAGCTCTTGCAGAAATTTATCGAGTTATGAAACCAGGAGGAAAATTCTTTTTCGTCGAACATGGCTTGAGTAATGAACCAAAAATTCAAATTTGGCAAAATCGACTGACACCAATTCAAAAGGCGATCGTGGGGGGATGTCATTTGAATCGTAACATTCGACAGATAGTAGAAAATCAATTTGATACTGTTAGTCTAAAAGAATTATATGCTGATAACTCCCCTAAAATAATGGCTTATTTGTATAAAGGTATTGCCACAAAAGAGTAATTATTATCAAAAAGGCAAAAAACCTCAACTAATCAAATAAACGAACAATTAACAATGAGCGATCCCAATTTTTATCAACAACTGAGAAGTATTCTAGAAACAGAAGCGGTAGTTGTCGCTACTATTGTTGAGGTTATTGGTTCTGCGCCAAGAGAAGTTGGGGCAAAGATGGCTATTTGCCGAGATGGAAGCATTATTGGCACTATCGGTGGTGGCGCGGGGGAGGGGAAGGTAATTAAGGAAGCATTAACGGTATTAAAGACAGGAAAAAAACAGCTTATAGAAATCGATCTAACTGGTACACCAGGAAAAGATATCCAGGGAGTTTGTGGCGGAAAAGTGCAAGTCTGGTTAGAAAAATGGTCGGGGGAAAAAGCGCTCACTCTAGTCGAACAAATTCTAGAACTATTTAAAACTGGTCAATCTGGTACGTTAGTAACATCTTTTATTAAAAATACTCAACCTTACTTAATGGGCTATCCGTTAGGCTGCGCGGAGTGTAATCGCAATTTTACTCATCAAAAAAACGAAACCCATCTGTCTTTTTCTTCTGCCTCTTCTGGGCGCAAGCCTTGCACTAATACTGCTTCCTCTGCTAAATTTATCGAAACAATCCAACCACCCCCTATTTTGCTAATCGTCGGTGGTGGTCATGTAGCCTTGTCTTTAGCTCAAATTGCCAGCTTGGCAGGATTTCAAATAGCCGTGCAGGACGATCGCCCTGAATTTGTTACGCCCCAAAGATTTCCTCAAGCACTTCTATTTCCTCAACCTATTACCACTGCTTTAGATGCTTTTGCAGCCCATTCTCAACTTTATGTAGCTTTAGTGACAAGAGGCTACCCACAGGATATTGAAGCATTACAGGCTATCTTGCAACGTCCTTTAGGTTATCAATATATCGGCGCGATCGGTAGTCAAAAACGTATTCGCATGATTTCCCAAGCATTACAACAGCAAGGTATATCTTTAGAAAAATTACCAGATTTTCATGCACCTATCGGTTTAGATATTGGTGCATTAACTCCCGAAGAAATCGCTGTTAGTATCTGTGGAGAATTAATTAAAGTACGTCGTGGCGGTACGGGCTTATCTCTTTGCGAACGGATGCAGCATTCCAAAAAACCTTCAAAGGTTCATATAGGAGAACTACTTTATGCACGATGGCAATAACCGAGATTATGCCCTGATTTTAGCAGCAGGTTTTTCTACTCGCATGGGAACTTGTAAAACTACTTTACCCTGGCGCAACAATCAAACTCTACTTCGTTATCAAGCAGAACAATTTTTACAAGCTGACATTACCCCAATTATTGTACTAGGTTCTCATAATGCTCATCGTCAAGCAGATTGTCCCGATGGTAGTCGGGTTGCGATCAATTTAAATAGTGATTACCCTTCGGGTACACTTGGTGAACGTGGTAAAACTAGCTCAATTTTAACTGGCTTACAATATCTTCCTCCATCATTTTCCACTGTTATTATTTCTGCTGTAGATCAACCCCGTTCGGCTGACATTTATCAAATTTTGCTACAAACTTATCAGCAAGAAAAAGCTTTGATTACAGCACCTTGTTTCCAAAAAAAACTAGGACATCCTCTATTATTCTCTTACCAACTATTACCTGAACTCAGAAAGATTCGCGAGTCAACTTTCGGCTTGCGTCAAATAGTGCAAAAGTTTTATTTTGAGATCAAAAAAATAGAATTTGCTACTTCAGAAGTATTACTCGATCTTAATACTCCTAACCGTTATCAATTAGAATTATCTAAAATATAAGGTATGCTTTATGTGAATTAGCATAGTTTATCTCGTGTTTTACCATTTTGAGGTGCGATTGCGCTCCGCGCAGTGGCCAAGCCAATCGCCAGTAGCCGAAATCTGAGATACTGATTGGATGAGCCAATCAACAAAGACCTATCC
>JASJDX010000031.1 GCA_030064975.1 Pleurocapsa sp. MO_192.B19 | reverse complement strand
TTGAGCCAGTATTGATAATCGCACCTCCGCCTCTTTTTTGCATTTCGGCGATCGCAGCTTGAGAAAGAAGAAAGTATCCCCGCAGTAGATTGAGATAACTTTCTAAGTCTGCTTCTGTATGTTCTAGAAATGGTTTAGGCTCAAAAATACCAGCGTTATTAAATAGTATATCTACAGCACCAAAGCGAGATTTAGCTAGAGCAAGTATTTTTTGTCTGGTTTCCGCTTGACCAATATCTCCTGCAACATAAGCAATATTTTTACCTGTTGCATCTATTTTGTTGGCGGTGTTTTTTAGTACCTCCGAGCGACGACCATTTAAAATGACTTTTGCGCCTGCTGCTATGAAAGCATCTGCTGTATTTGCACCAATACCACTACCACCACCAGTAATTAACACGACTTTATTTTGTAAACTCATAACTAAATCGAATTTTCCTTAACTAATTACAATCGCAATCATAATTAGCGATCGATTATGCTTACAAGTAGGGACAATTTTGTCAGCTAGGTTACTTTTATGAAAGAATTAACGTCTCGTCAGCGTAAAACTAATCTGCAAAGAAATGTAAATGTAGCTGCTGCGGTTGAAGCCGTTTTTGGTTGCAAATGGTCGTTGAGTATTTTGGGTGTAATTCGTCGTGGCGTATGTCGTCCTGGTGCAATAGAAAGAGAAATAGACGGCTTAACTCCTCGGGTTAAAAACTATTATTTTCGTCGCATGATGGAATTAGGTATCTTAGAGAAGATTGTCTATCCTGAAGTTCCTCCCCATGTAGAATACCGACTCACAGATTTTGGACAACGTTTTCTACCCATAATTGATTCTATTGAACAGCTACAGCAAGAACTAGAAAAAGAAAATTAGTTAGAAGTTTAAAATTATCAATGAGATCGAGAGAGGATTACAGTCAAATGAGTAATTTGAGGTTGAATCTCGGGTGTGGAATCAAACGCCTCGACGGATATATTAATGTCGATCGATTTGGCGACCCCGATCGTCTTTTTGACTTAGAAACTTTTCCTTATCCCTGGGAGAATAACAGTGTGGCTGAAATTGAGATGCACCATGTTCTAGAACATCTGGGGCAACAAACAGCAACTTATTTAAAAATTATTCAAGAGCTTTATCGAATTTGTCAGCCAGAAGCCAAAATACACATAACTGTTCCCCATCATCGAAGCGATCGCTTTTTTCACGATCCGACTCATGTTCGTCCGATAACCTCTGTAGGATTGAGTATGTTTTCCAAGCGGAATAATAGACAATGGCAAGCACAAGGAAAAGCTTTTACTTTACTCGCGTTATATTTAGACGTTGATTTTGAATTGACTCAGGTGAAATATACTCCCAGTGAGGTTTGGTTTGAGCGATATCCAGATAATGCAACTGATGAAAATCTTTTACTCAAAGAAAGCGAAATTTATATTAACCTAATCAAAGATGTTGAGATGACTTTAATAGCAATAAAATAGTCAAGTTGGTAGATAAAAAATAATGAGGTTATATGACCTTAACTACTTATAAATGGTCTGTTGAAGAATGGCATGAACTAGTTAATTCTGGATTATTAGAGGGAAAACCAATAGAATTGCTAGAAGGGGAAATTGTCGAGATGAGTCCAGAGGGAGTTGAACACAGTTATACAAACCACAGTGTAGTCAAGTATTTGAGGATTCTTTTGGCAGGTTTGGCTGATGTTCGAGAGTCTCATCCTATTACTTTAGATAACAGTGAACCAGAACCAGACATAGCTATAGTTAGACTACCAGAAACTATCTATAAAGATCATCATCCTTATCCACAAGATATTTATTGGTTAATAGAAGTTGCTAATAAAACGTTAAACAAAGACTTGAACCAAAAAATTATTACCTATGCTCGTAATGGTATATTTGAATATTGGGTAATCGATTTAGTTAATAAAAAACTCATAACTCATACTCAAATACAAAATAATAGCTATGGTAAAGTTGCTGAGTATCAAACAGGTACAGTTTCATCTTTAGCTTTTCCAAAAATAGAAATAGCTATTAATGAATTGTTGCTATTTTAAAACAACTAAATGAAGTTTTTTTTATCCGCCTAGTAAGTTTACTTGATCACAGATTGATAACACAACATCTTTTCAAGATATGTTATGACTTCCTGGTTTGATTGTAGATAGTTCAAACAAGGTAACTGTGTAAAGTATTTACTTCAAAGCAAAAAGTAAAAGCGATTTTAACTAAATCTCATGGTTAAGATTTTACCTATACAAAAACATCAGATTGAACAGGCGAAGCAAGTTGTACTGACTGTTAGCTTAGAAATTTGGCAAGGTGAAATATCAGAAGAAGACTTTAAACGTATTGATTCCATGTCTGATATTACTAATGTAAAATCCCACTATTTTGATAATAATGGTTTATTTTTAGTTTTAATAGATAACGATAAAGTTGTAGGTACTGGGGGAATTCGACAACTTGAAGCTAAAATCTGTGAACTTAAGCGAATGTGGTTTCTTAAGGCTTATCGAGGACAAGGATTAGGTCAGAAAATGACTCAAAAGCTTTTTAATTTTGCCAAACAAGCAGGATATCAAAAAGTACGACTCGATCTAGCAAATGAGGAAAGACAATTTCAAGCTATGAGATTTTCTAAAAAACTGGGTTTTTATCCAATTGAACGTTACAATGACAGTCCCTGTAAGGTATTTATGGCAAAACCTTTATAAAAAATTGAGCTGGTTGGGAATTATAAAGTTAAACACTTTATAAAAATAGCCTCAATGAAAGTCAATTATTTTCTAAGTAAACCTCAAATTGCCGTAGATAAGGCAACAAATGTTGATATTGTTATCAATTTTCAGGGTGAAGAAAATGCAGATAATAGCCGTCGTTCGATTAATCTTAGTTTAGTATTAGACCGTTCGGGGTCAATGAGTGGTAGTCCTTTACGTAATGCTATTAAAGCAGCCGAACAGTTGGTAGATTTTCTCCAGCCAGAAGACTATCTATCGGTGGTTATTTATGATGATGTAGCAGAGACAGTCATCCTTCCACAGTTAGTTACAGAAAAAAAAACAATCAAAGCTGCAATTAAAAAAATTCGCGCCAGAGGATTAACTAACTTGAGTGGTGGCTGGTTAATGGGATGTGACCAAGTAAAATCTCAACAAACATCCCAACAGCTTAATAGAGTTTTGCTACTAACAGATGGCTTGGCTAATCGGGGAATTGTCGCTCCTCCTGTTTTGGTTAATACCGCCAAAGAAAAAGCTGAAGCGGGTATTATGACAACTACCTTGGGGTTTGGTAATGGCTTTAACGAAGACTTATTGATTGATATGGCTGAAGCTGGCGGAGGGAATTTTTATTTTATCCAGTCAGGAGATGATGCCGCCAACGTCTTTAATATTGAGATGGAAAGCTTGACTTCAATTGTTGGGCAAAACTTAACTGTTAATTTATCTACTAAGAATAAGATCCAGGTAGCAGAAGTCCTAAATAAATATCCTTCCCAAGATAAAGAGCAAGGGGTAGAAGTATTTCTGGGGGATGTATATCAGGTTGAAAGTAAGCCTTTAGTATTAAAGTTTACAATACCTGCGATCGCTACAGAAGGGATAGTTGATTTAGGAACGATTGAGTATAGTTATGAACGAGTCATAGACGGTAGCATCCAAAAATTTACCGCTAGTCTTCCTCTAGCTATAACCGTTGTCTCTGATGAAATAGCCTCCAAAGTTGAGATTAATGGAGATGTTACCCAACAGGCGAGTCAATTAAGAATTGCCAAGAAAAAAGAGCGAGCAGTTGCCATTGCCGATGAGGGTGATTATCAGCAAGCGGCAGAAATTTTACGTCAGGCAGTAGAAGAATTAAAATCCCAGGCGTTAAATGAATACTTTGAAATTGCCGAAGAAATTGAACAATTAAAATACTATGCCAAACGTCTTGATGAGCGTAGATTCGATTTAGCAATTCGCAAAGAAATGCGCGATCAATCTTATCAGGCAAGAAAACGCGATCGCGAAGACTTAAAATTAAGAGGAACTACTGCCGGTGCATCCAATAGTTTAGAAATCGTAACCGAACCTGGAGATGGAGTAATTTTAAAATGCGATCGCATTAAAGGAAAATTGCGTATTCGCGTTATTTCTGAGGGTTATAATCCTGACTTTAATGTCCAGTTTCCCCGTAGCATTCGGGAAGAGGGAGCAAGTTATCTGGTAGACAAGGTAGAGCTTTCAGCAAACGGTACTTTTTATCGCACCTTGGGAGATATTCGTCGCTTACTTAAACCAGGAGAAAAACTAGCCACCATAAGCACCAGAAATACTAATTTTGCCAAAGCTAAAGTTAAAGGTACGGCTGCGGATCTAGAAACTACTGATACTGTGGGTGATGGAGTACTCGTTCAATGCCTAAAAGAAAAAAGTAAACTCCGAGCCAGGGTAGTATCTGATGGCTATAATCCTGATTGGAATATGCGTTTTCCTCGCAGTATTAGGGAAGAGGGTGTGATGTATGTAGTTGATGAGGTTAAAGAAAGCTCTCAAGGTGGATTTTATTTAGCTTATGGTGAAATCAAAAGATTTGTCCAATAGATAAATTATTGTTATTTAATTTAATAAGCTAAGGCTTTTCCCGCAGGTTTGCGAACGTCATTTACTCCTTCTAGTAAACCCGTTTTGGGATTGAGTAAAATTGACTCTGCTGCCCCCCAAGTGCGAAAAGGGACTATATTATATCCTCTCAATCTTAAGCCTCTAATTGTCTCTGGAGTAATCGCCTTGGGTTCGCTGAGAATGCGATCGGGAAAACCTTGATAATGGAGACGGGGGGTATTGACTGCATCGTTGAGATTCATCTCGTAGTCGATCGCATTAGTAATTATCTGCAAAACTGTAGTCGGAATTGTTGAACCCCCAGGACTACCTGTAACTAAAAAAACTCCTCCATCTTTAGTAACTATAGTAGGAGACATAGAACTAAGAGGGCGTTTTCCTGGTTCAATTATATTGGCCTCTCCCTGACGCAACCCAAATTGATTTGCTTCTCCTACTTTGCTCGTAAAATCATCCATCTCGTTGTTGAGTAAAAAACCTGTACCTGGTGCAATTACTCCCGCGCCAAAATAAGAATTGATTGTATAAGTTACCGCTACGGCATTACCTTCGCGATCGACTACGGAATAGTGGGTGGTGTTTGTTCCTTCTGGTTGAATGTTGTTATAAACAGATGCGGGAGGAATGGCTTGATAGGCAATTTTCTCTCTTAATGTAGCTGTGTATTCTGCGGATAATAACTTGTCTAGAGGATTGTCAACAAAATTAGGATCGCCTAAAAAACTATTACGATCGCCAAAAGCCAACAACATCGAAGCAAAGATATGATGTAAACTAACTGGTGTTCTCCATCCCATTGCTTTTAAGTCATAGCCGGATAAAATGTTCAACATCTGACAGACGGTTGTCCCGCCACCAGGAGGAGGAGAAGAAATTACTCGATATCCCCGATAGTCACAGTTTACTGGTTCGTCTTCACTGACTTGATAGTTAGCAAAATCTTCTAAACTTAAAATGCCATTATTTTCTTGGCTAGCAGCAACAATTTTTTCGGCTATTTCGCCCTGATAAAAAGCATCCGTTCCTGTTTCGGCAATCAAACCCAAAGTATTAGCTAAATCTGATTGAACTAAAATATCTTCGGGTTGATAAACCTCAGCATCTTTTAAAAAGATCTCGGCAACATTAGATTCAGATAACCTCTTCTTTCCGTCTTCAAAAATATCTACATCTCCCTGCTGTAAAACAAAGCCTTCCTTAGCTAATTTTATTGCAGGTTCAATCAAGCGCTCGCTTGTCATCGTGCCATATTTAGTTAAGGCATAATCTAATCCCTTAACTGTACCAGGAACACCAACAGCTAAATAACCTTTGGTACTTAATCCCTCGACAATATTACCAGCTTCATCGAGATACATATCCTTACTCGCAGCCAAAGGTGCAGTTTCCCGAAAATTAATAAAAGTCTCTTTACCATTTGCTAATCGAATCAACATAAAACCACCCCCGCCAAGATTGCCACAGCAAGGATCGCTAACCGCTAAAGCATAACCCACAGCAACAGCTGCATCGATCGCATTTCCGCCATCTTTTAGTATTTGTAAACCAATCTCAGATGCTTCTTTTTGAGTTGAGACAACCGCCCCATTTTTACCAGTAGCGGTAGGTTGCACCGTCTTAGCATTGACGGAATTGCATACTGGTAGGGAAGAGTTGGGACAACTTAATGTACTGAGAAGTTGATAGACAATGGGAGAATTACGGCTGCTATAGATAGCAATACCGACAAGTAAAATCAAAGCACTAATTAAAGCAATACTTTTTTTAGCGATCGCCATTAATCAAATATCCTGTAAATTCAAGAACCAATCGTAATAGTGTGACGGATTTCTTCTGATTTAAAACAAAGCTGCTAAACCAATATGGTTAGCGTGGATTGGGCAAAAAAAACTCTAATTTTTATATTGTCGGGAGTCGAAAGTTTAATTGGCTCTTACCTATGTTATCGTAACTAACACTCTAACAAAACTCCTCCTTTCCCACTCCTTTTTTCGTTCACCCGGGAGAAAGCAACAAAATGACTAACGCCACAACTAATAATAAAGCGATTGCGCTCCCTTCGGGTTCAGCACTTTCCAAAGCGTCGGGGAACCCGCCCAACGGAAGTGCTTCACCGCGCACTGGCAGAGCCAATCGCTATACTATTGAGTCAGTGGAAAATTTACCAAAAGAGGAAAAGTCTATGTCAGAACAATTGTTTAGACCAATTTGGGAAAAACTATTCACTAGTCTAGGATTTCCCTTACCTTCTAGATTTACTCAGGAAGCAATTACGGCCATAAAATTCGCTCAATGTGAATCTCTTCGTTTGAAACACCGATATGTTGGTACCGAACAGATGCTGATCGGATTAATTAGCGAAAAAAGTGGAATAGCTTGGCAATTTTTGAGCGAGTCTGGTTTAAATCTAGATAAAGTTCAAATTGAAGCAGAAAGACTGATTGGACGTGGAAATAATAACTCAATTCCGATATTGATACCTTTTACTCGCAGAGTAAAAGAAGCAATGGAAAATGCTTTACAAGAGTCTTTGAAGTTAGGCAAAAATCATATAGGCACTGAACACTTGCTATTAGGTTTACTTGAAGATGCCGATAGTTTGGGATTCAAGATTTTAGAAAATTTAGGGGTAGATCCTAATAATTTAGAACAAAAACTACGTCAATCTCTAATCTAAGCGTAAATATTTTCAACAAGCGATTATGCATTTTCAACAAGCGATTATGCAACCCGTAGCTTTATGGATCGCCTTGCTTTGAATAAAGCTTTGGCAATTAGATATTAGCAAATCACCTACCAAGACGATCCAACTTGATTAGACACTAGAAATTTTATTCTGCACCTTCAATGGGAGCAAATCCTTGACGTTGGATATTTTCTGTAACTACACGAGGATCTAGGAACTGCAATAAATAATCTTCTCCTCCTGCTTTTGAACCGACTCCAGAAAGCTTAAAACCACCAAAGGGTTGACGGGCAACGATCGCTCCTGTAATTGTGCGATTAATATACAGGTTGCCGACTTCAAATTCGCGGGAGGCTTGTTCGATACGGCTTGGAGTACGAGAATATAAGCCACCAGTCAGGGCATAATCTGTCCCATTAGCAATAGATAGTGCCTGGTCAAAATTATCTGCGTTAATTACTGCTAAGACAGGACCAAAAATTTCCTCCTGGGCAATAGTGTCATCTGGGGTAACTTCACTAAAAATTGTGGGCGAAACATAATAACCCCCTTCAGGAGTAGACATTTCCAAAGCTAGTTTGCTTTCCTGTTTACCTTGAGCGATGTATTCTAAAATGCGATCGCGTGCTTTCGGGTCGATTACAGGGCCTACTTGAATACTTGGATCATCGGCAGCACCAACATTGAGGGATTTAGTTGCTTCTATGAGTCTTTCTAGAAAAGCGTCATAAATAGGTGAGGCAACAATTGCCCGTGAACAGGCAGAACATTTTTGTCCGCTATAACCGAAGGCTGATTGTACTACTCCAACTACCGCCTGATCTAAGTCGGCACTTTCATCAACAATAATGGCGTTTTTGCCCCCCATTTCGGCAATGACTCGCTTGAGGTGTTTTTGTCCTGGTTGTAATTTGGCTGCTTCTGCATAGATACGACAGCCTACTTCCCTGGAACCAGTAAAGACAATGACATGGGTGTCTTTATGTTCGACCAAATATGTTCCCACTTCTGAACCCTTACCAGGAACATATTGAAATACACCCTTGGGGATACCTGCTTCAACCAGAATTTCTGTAAGCTTGGCAGCAATTATCGAGGAGGTGGCAGCGGGTTTTAACAGAGTACAGTTACCTGTAACCAAGGCAGCAACGGTCATGCCAGTGGCGATCGCAAACGGAAAATTCCAAGGAGAGATTACTACCGCAATACCTTTAGGCTGATAGAAATAGCGGTTATTTTCTCCTGCCAGGTCATAGTTTTTACCAGTAGCTAATCTTTCCATCTCAGAAGCATAGTAGCGACAGAAATCGATCGCTTCAGAAACTTCCCCGTCAGCCTGGGCAATAACTTTACCTACTTCCAAACAAATCCAAGCGTTTAATTCGTGTCGTCGCTGTTCCATTAGGTCAGCAGCTTTACGTAGTATATTGGCTCTTTGGGTTGCAGATGTAGCTCTCCAAGATTCAAAGGCAGCTTTGGCAGCGACCATTGCCTGTTCTGCTTGTTCTAGGTCAATTTGCCCTACTTTACCGACTAATTCGGTTTCCCTGGAAGGATTGAGAGAGTCAATATAGTTAGCTGTTTCAATATATTCGCCGTTAATCAGGGGTAAATAAGTTTTGCCTAACTCCTGACGTACCTGTTCTAATGCTTGTTCTGCTCTAGTCCGTTTGTTTGTATCGGCATAATCGGTGTCTGGGGCATAAATAAATTGAGCATCATCATCCGTAGGGGTGAACGGTTGTTTGCCCTCAAGTTGTTCGCCGTCACGATCTATAACGGGAGGGGCAATCAATTCGGCGATCGGTTTTTGTTCCTGATTTTGACGCAGAAAAGAGCTATTTGCCGTATTTTCCAATAATCTACGAATCAAATAAGCCATCCCTGGTAACAACTTGCCATAGGGAGAATAAACCCGAACCCGATGCCCGCGCTTAACTAAAGCCTGGGCTAATTTATCTCCCATGCCATACAAAACCTGCATCTCAAAGCGACGAGGAGGAATTTCTAAAGTTTCGGCGATCGCGCAAGCCAAAGCCTGAGAACGGACATTATGACTCCCAATAGCACCATAAAGATATTCATGGTTTTCTAGCAGTAATTGAGTCATGCGCTCATAGTTGAGATCCGTTGCCGCTTTTTGATTATATACAGGCTGTTGCCAATGATTTTGTGTAGATTTAATAGTTTCCTGATCCCAGTACGCCCCTTTGACTAAGCGCACTGTCAAGGGATTACCTCTTTCTTTAGCCCATGCAATCAAATCCTGCAAGTCTTGATAAGAATCTCTTAAATAACCTTGAAGTGTCATGCCTAAATCTGTGCGACTGCGGAATTCTTCTTCCATCAGTAACTCTTTAAGAATTTGTAGAGTAAGATCTTTATAGCGATATTGCTCCATATCAAAATGGATCGCTGCCCCCAATTCTGCTGCTTTGCGGAGTAAAATTCTCAGGCGATCGCACACCTTGGCTTTACTACCCACTGGATCTAAAGGATCAAACTGAGAATAAAAAGCCGTAAGCTTTACTGACACCTGTACCTGAGCTAATTCTTCGCCATCAGCTAGATCGATCCCTTCTATTCGTTTCCAAGTTTGTGCTTTTTGGGTAAGTTGCTCAATTAAATCTAGATAGCGTTGCAAATAATCTGCGGCTTCGGTTTCAGTTATTACCGCTTCTCCCAGGAGATCTATAGTGTAAGTCATCCCTTCTTTGCGGAGACGCTCAATCGTTTTAATAACTTCGTTGATATTTTCCCCGGCAATATATTTATAAGCTAGAGCTTCTACTGCCTTGGTAATGGTAGCTGCGGCAGTCTGAGCGGCAAAAGAATCAGGTTCGCTAAAGTTAAGAATACCTTTAAGCGCACTGGGTAATTCTACTGCCTCCGCGCTCATATATTGCTGAAAATGGCGGGCAATTTCTGTCTTGCTCTGAAGTGCAGGAATAGTATCAATAAAGCGAAACATCTGTACCCGTAGTCCAGGGTTAGACATTGTCCAGTCTAAAAGCTTATCATCCCAGCGCATTTGCTCCCGCATCCGATTAAAAATATTGCTCTTGTCTCTAGTCGTTTGAATCAATTTTTGAGCAATTTCTTGAGTTTTAGATTCGTAGCGAAGATTTGTTTTAATTTTGTTGGCTGGGGTTACCACTGTGTCAATAACTCCTAAATATTTAGTAAGAGATTTTTTGAACTGTAAATTATAACCTTTTATTGGCGAATAAAAGATTGTCTTTTGTAACAGCTTTACTAGTAATACTAGACTTACTAAAAGTTTAGTAATATTTGCTCAAAAAAAGCAAATGTCAAGATCTGAGTATATTAAAAATATGTAAACTTAATAAAGCTATTTTGAGTATAGATTAAATAAATAATTAAAATAATTAAAAAAAAATATTTTTGTGATTATAAAATATTTTATATCAAGATGATAAAAGCTCAATAAACTATAGATAGACAAGCAAATTGACTTTGGTAAAAATTTGTAATTTATTATAATACTCTGTCATTAAAAGCATTAGCAGCAAAAGATTAAGCAAGAAAAACTCTTAATTGCAATCGGTAGTTTATTTGAGATTTTATGCTCTCAACACTAGTGTTTTTGATTCAAGAAAAAACAAAATTGTTTACATTTTTTTAATTAAAACCTTTGAGTTACAAAAACAAAAAAGACGAATCGACTGTTATCCGTCACCGACTAGTTTAATGCCAGCCAGCTTGGAAGTTGAATCCTATAGCAATCTTAATAGAGTTTAGAGAATTTAATTGTGTTGTTAGGGGTTAGGTTATAGAAGTTAGGGGTCAAGGATTAAAAACTTTTCAAGATTTTAAGTTGATTTATGTTGGTTCGTTTTTTCTCTAGATTCATTTGGAATTGCTATAGCAAGTTGATCGCAGATTACTCTGTCGTTAGAAGGCGGTGTAACAGTGACTTTGAGGATAAAGCTATTGGTCAATATCGAGACTTGCCTTTGCGAATACGGAAGTTTCCTCCGCAGGCTTCCTCGGTCAAGTTACTCCTCTTGATTCTTGTCTGTGATGGATTAATCTAATAAGTAAAATGTCCCTCAAACTCTGTTATCCTGCTATTAAAGGGTTGACCTGAAAAATTGTTACTGGCTGTGAACCAAAGAATACCCCTTGGTCTTATCACAATCGTGGTAGTTGACCTGTACTATTGTGGATGATTATGGCTGCTTTTCAGAAAATGGGTCGAGAAAACCTTGCAGAGCGAGCAACGGCGATCTCAGAAATCAGGTTAATGAGTGATGAATTGCCTGAATATTATGATGGCAAAAATGGTCGTTTGAGCGGTAAATCTTCTGGTAAATTCCTAACTTAGACAGTCGCAGGATGGCTACCGGCAAAACTACTGAGAAAAAATTCTCATTGTCTAAATTATGTCTGTTTTGAAACAAATACAGAAGCGATCGCTTAGACAATCTAACTATCATTAACATTTAAAAAAAACTATGTTTATCTAATTTATTGATAATTAGGCGATCGCTGTTTGTTAAAACCGTAACACTACTATTTCTACTTTGATTTAATAAATTTATCTATCTGAGTTGACAAGAAATTTACTTTTTGTTCGCTAGATTACCAATAGATATGTAAAAAAAATCTTGCTTCAGCAAATTAAATTGTTATCGTGGTTTTTTTTGTTTTAGACTGGTAGGTATATGAAATATACCTAAACTAAATTTTATTCGGGGTTTCCCTTATATAAATTGATGCTTATCGTCCAATCTCATATTTAAAATATTTGGTCGTAGTCATTTCTGCGGGTTTATTCATTAAATTGTTATGGCGTTATCCCTGCTATAGCAAGGGATTGCGCTGTTAACTTTAACTATTAAATATATTTAAGCTTTTATAGGTAAAAATTATATGGAATCTCATAGCAAATACGTGAGAGATCGTCTATCCATATTTGTAGACGGCAACAATATGTTTTATGCTCAGCAGAAAAATGGCTGGTTTTTTGACCCCAGGAGAGTATTAGAATATTTCACTAAAGATCCATCAGTGGTTTTAATTAATGCTTTTTGGTATACGGGACTAAAAGATGCCCAAGATCAAAGAGGTTTTAGGGATGCCTTAATTAGTTTGGGCTATACGGTTAGAACTAAAATTCTGAAAGAATATTATGATGACGCTTCTGGTCGTTATTCCCAAAAAGCCAATCTCGATATTGAAATTGTGGTGGATATGTTTAACACCGTTGAGCAATACGATCGCGTAATTTTATTTAGTGGAGATGGAGATTTTGAACGAGCGATCGAACTATTGCGCTCTAAAAGTACCCATATTACTGTTGTTTCTACTGAAGGCATGATTGCTAGAGAGTTACGTAATGCCACAGATCGTTATATAGATCTAAACGACGTTCGTTCCTACATTGAGAAAAGTGATTTTTAAATTAACTTTTTTAAAGGATTAATCCTTTTTGACAGATAGCTTATAATTCTTAATATTATAATTTCCCTTTTAAAGTACACATTGGGTTATGGACAATTCAAAAGACCGCATCATTATTTTCGACACCACTCTAAGAGACGGAGAGCAATCTCCTGGCGCAACCCTTAATGTTGAAGAAAAACTGGAAATCGCTAATTCTCTATCGCGACTGGGAGTTGATGTAATTGAAGCTGGATTTGCTTTTGCTAGTCCTGGAGACTTTGAAGCAGTGCAAAAAGTTGCTGCCCAAGTGGGTACAGAAGATGGTCCCGTAATTTGTAGTTTAGCAAGAGCCATCAAAGCCGACATTAAAGCTGCGGCAGAAGCCCTCAAACCTGCGGCTAAGGCACGGATTCACACTTTTATTTCGACTTCAGATATACATTTAGAGTATCAGTTAAAAAAATCTCGTGACGAGGTTTTGGATATTGCACAGGAAATGGTTGCTTACGCTAAATCCTTTATGGATGATGTAGAGTTTTCACCCATGGACGCAGTACGCACTGATTCGGAATATCTATATCAAGTTCTAGAAGCAACTATTGCAGCAGGGGCAACTACTATTAATATTCCTGATACTGTTGGCTATACTACCCCCAGTGAGTTTGGTGCATTGATTAAAGGTATTTGTGACAATGTACCGAATATCGATCGAGCTATTATCTCTGTTCACGGTCATAATGATTTAGGTTTAGCAGTAGCCAACTTTTTAGAGGCAGTTAAAAATGGTGCAAGACAGCTAGAATGCACTATTAATGGTATTGGTGAGCGGGCTGGCAATGCCGCATTAGAAGAATTAGTGATGGCACTTCATGTGCGTCGCCAGTATTTTAATCCTTTCTTGGGTAGACCAAAAGAATCAACTGAGCCTTTAACTAATATTGATACTCAGCATATTTATAAAACTTCTCGTTTGGTGTCTAACCGCACAGGGGTGATGGTACAGCCGAATAAAGCGATCGTCGGGGCGAATGCTTTTGCTCATGAATCGGGAATTCACCAAGATGGAGTCTTGAAGAATAAGTTGACCTATGAAATTATGGATGCTCAATCTATTGGTTTAACCGATAACCAGCATATTATCTTGGGTAAACATTCTGGACGTAATGCTTTCCGCACTCGTTTAAAAGAACTAGGTTTTGAGCTTTCAGAAACAGACCTAAATAAAGCCTTTGTGCGCTTTAAAGAAGTAGCTGATAAGAAAAAAGAAATTAGTGATTGGGATATTGAAGCGATTGTCAGCGACGAAATTAGACAACCGCCTGAATTATTTCGTTTAGAACTAGTTCAAATATCTTGTGGCGATCGCTCTAGACCTACAGCGACAGTAACTGTTCGCACTCCAGGCGGCGAAGAATTAACCGATGCGGCTATTGGTACAGGACCAGTAGATGCAATTTATAAAGCGATTAATCGGGTGACAAATATTCCTAACGAGTTAATTGAATTTTCTGTTCAGTCAGTAACAGCAGGAATTGATGCGATCGGGGAAGTAACAATTAGACTACGACATAATGATATAGTGTACTCTGGTCGGGCTGCTAATACCGATATTATCGTAGCTTCTGCCCGTGCTTATATCAAAGCGTTAAATCGTCTCTATGCTGCTTTGCAAGAGCAGAAAAAAGTTGAATCTCAAGTAGCAATTTAGAAATTAGATTGTTTTAAAATACCCTGAGAAATTTTATTTTGTTCAATATGTTCAATAATTAGCGATCGCTATAAGATCTCAATAGCGATTGCTATTTTTTAGATAGCAACAAAACTATGATTCGGCTAGAACGAATTAAGATGAATTAATCATTAAGCCATAACTAAATTAGCTATAAGTTAGGAGTAACAATGCAAATTAGCGATCGCGAAGCTTACCTGAAAGGTAATCGCCCTATTCAAAGTGATAGTCAAAATCAGTCCATACATAATAGTTCAAGAACAGCATCTTTACGTCGCACCACAGGAGAAACCGATGTACAGGTTGAGATTAATCTAGATGGTACTGGTAAATGTAATGCTGATACTGGTATTCCCTTTCTCGATCATATGTTAAACCAGATTTCTTCCCATGGTTTAATTGACCTTAACGTCAAAGCCAGTGGAGATATTGAGATTGATGACCACCATACTAATGAAGATGTAGGGATTACCTTGGGGATGGCATTAGCTGAAGCTTTAGGCGATCGCCAAGGCATTGTTCGTTTTGGTCATTTTGTCGCACCCTTAGACGAATCTTTGGTGCAGGTAGCCCTAGATTTTTCAGGTAGACCCCATCTCAGCTACGGTTTAGAGATTCCTACCCAAAGAGTCGGAACTTATGACACTCAGTTAGTCAGAGAATTTTTTGTAGCGGTGGTCAATCATTCCCAGATGACACTCCATATCCGTCAACTCGATGGCATCAATTCTCACCATATTATTGAAGCAACCTTTAAAGCCTTTGCCCGTGCAATGCGTATGGCTACAGAAATAGATCCTCGTCGTGCTGGTACAATTCCTAGCTCAAAAGGAGTTTTGTAAATCAAATTTATCAGTACAATTTAGGTGGTAATAACAATGATCGATAAAATAATCAATAAAGTATGGGAGTAGCAGTATCTAGCAAGTGGGTAAAAGTTCCTAATCAGGATTTAATGATCGATGCTTATTTGGCAACGCCAGAAACCACAGGAACGTATCCCGCTATTGTAGTGATTCAAGAAATTTTTGGGGTAAATGAACATATTCGAGATATTACCGAAAGACTAGCCAAAGAAGGATATATAGCGATCGCTCCTGCTATTTATCAGCGTCAAGCACCAGGATTTGAAACTGGCTATACCGAGGAAGATCTAAAGATTGGTAGAAAATATAAAAATCAAACTCAGGCTGAGGAACTAATTAGCGATATCCAAGCAACAATTAACTATCTTTATAGTTTGCCCGAAGTCAAAGGTGAAGGATTAGGAACAATCGGCTTTTGCTTTGGTGGTCATGTAGTGTACTTAGCTGCTACCCTCAAAGATATTACAGCGACGGCTTCTTTTTATGGCGCACAAATTGCTACTTGGTGTCCGGGAAATGGTGAACCTACTATCACTCATACCAAAGATATTAACGGCACAATCTACGCTTTTTTTGGTACAGAAGATCCTCTAATTCCTAATGAACAAACTGAGCAAATAGAGGCAGAATTAAACAAACAGAATATTCCCCATCAAGTATTTCGCTATCGGGGAGCGACTCATGGATTCATGTGCGATCGCCGACAGAGCTATAATCCTGATGCAGCTAAAGATGCCTGGACAAAAGTGCTAGACTTGTTTAGCCAAAAGTTA
>JASJDX010000030.1 GCA_030064975.1 Pleurocapsa sp. MO_192.B19 | reverse complement strand
CCAGTTCATCTTTTGCCCAATAAATATCTGCTTGTTCTTGAGTAAAAAAGTCTGGTTCAGATTTACCTAAAATTTCTGCTTTAGGATAACCCAAAAATTTGCAGTAAGCATCGTTAACCAATACCCAGCGATGATTTGTATCTTTGACAAAAATCGGGCTACTAATACTATTTATCGCTTTTTCCAAAAAGTCTTGGGCATTTTCAGTTTGTTGCCTTTGTTGGCTGATATCGCTAATATCTTCATAAGAGCCGAATAAACCAATAATAAGACCTTCTTTACCTTTTAAAGCCAGTTTACTAGTTTTTATCCTAATTATTGTGCCATCTTCTCTAATTTGGGACTCTTCATAATTGATTTTAGGCGTGCCTCCAGCTAAAATCACTTCGTCATCTGCACGATAAAGAGGAGCGGATTTTTTCCAGCTTAATTCAAAATCATTTTTACCAATAATTTCTTCTGGGGAGTCTAACCCTGCATCTTGAGCAAATAATTTATTACATCCTAAATAATTAAAGTTTTTATCTTTCCAAAAAATTCTTTGAGGTAAAGTATCAAAGATTAAACGCAACAATTGTTGAGATTCTCTTAACTCCCGCTCAGCTTGTTTGCGATCGCTAATATCGATCATTAGTCCATCCCAAACTATAGAGCCATCAACCTGTTTTTCAGGTTTAGATGCAGTTTGAATCCATTTAGTTTGACCTGAAGGGGTGACAATCCTTCCTTCCCAGTGCTTAGGCTGTAAAGTTTGTGCCGACTTTTCCACCACTTGTTCAAATTTAGATACATCTTCAGGATGGATCAGAGATAGAATTAACTCTGAATTTTGCATTATTTGCTCTGAAGTCAACTCACATAATTCTTCGCAATCAGAGCTTATATAAGGAAAAGAAAAATTACCTTCGGTGTTTAGCTTAAACTGATAAATTGCTCCTGGTACATTAACCACTAACTTTTCAAAACGAGCTTTGCTAGAAATTAGTTCTTGAGTTCTCTTGGATACCAGAGTTTCCAAGTTTTGGGTTTGTTGTTTTAATTGTCTTTCTAATTCGACTTTTTCTGTAATATCTTCAAAAGTACCCAAAATACCGATGACATTGCTGGAAGAGTCGCACAATACCATTTTGTTAGTTTTGAGCCATTTTTGGCTACCGTCAGCCTGTTGTTGTGGCTCGATATTATCATATTCAGGAGTTTCTGAATCCATCACACGGCGATCGCATTCTCGAAACCAATCTGCTTCTTCTGGTTTCCAAGGTAAATCGTAATCTGTTTTACCTACAATTTTCCTAGGATCATCTAATCCCGCCACCTCAGCAAATATTTTGTTACAACCTAAATAGACAGAATTGCGATCTTTCCAGAAAATTGCCATGGGCAACTCTTCTAGTATTGACTGTAATTCTGCAAATTCTGCAGCAGATTTTGAAGGATTAGATTTTGAAAGGTATGGACTAGATTGTGGTGAAGGGTTAATTTTTTCTACACTCAGTAGAATCAAAATTTGTTCTTCTAGTTCAATTTTGACTCCCGATAACCTGACAGGTATAAGTTGTCCATGAGGATCTAAGTAATCTTGTTCTGCGGTAAATTTTCCTTTTGATTCTAAGTTAGCTCGATCTAATTGTTGACGATTATGATACTTTGCTGGAGTAATCGCCCAAACATTTAACCCTAAAGTATCGATGACACTGCGACCAATAAGATCGGCAAAAGCCTGATTAGCGTCTAATATTGTGCCGTTTAATTGATAGACAGCTTGGGGTGTAGGAGAATCATTCCATAAAGTCCGATGATAGTTTTGACTATTAATTGACGGTGCTAAATTGTCAGATTGTTGCTGTACCATTGATAACTTAGATATTCTCAGCTTAGTTTCGGGGGAACTTTGGACTTATTTTCCTTTACCAGAAAAAAATCTGGGAAAAATCAGGAAAGAGCAAAAGTTACTTTTGATCACAGTGTCTAGTAATTTTGAGAGATTTTAGCAGAACTGTTATTGTCAGTGTTCCCGAAAATGCTAGAGAAATTAACAACCAAAAAAGCGATTACTTGCTCCATATAAAAATAGAAAATAGCGATTACCTTTAGAGTAGACTTGGCAATCGCATTCAGGTTATATTCAAGTTAATGTCTTTGATACTAGTTAATCGTATATTCTTGCTTCTAAAGCACTAGGATTTTCTTCGCAGTAAAGTTCAAATTCACTCTTAGGCTTTTCGACAAAGTCACTTTTAGTGAAGATATCGCTGATCGAAATAACACCAAGTAATTCTCCCTTAACTACTGGTGCGCGACGAATACGAGTATTGGCAAATAGGCGAGCCACATATTCAACCCCTAAATCCGGATTAACTATGACACAAGGCTTCGTCATGATTTCGTATACTCGCATTTGTTTGGGGTCGTGTCCATAGGCAGCAACTTTATAGACAATATCGGTTTCAGTGACTATACCATAAGGGTCGGAATCACTACGACGTTCGACAATTAAAGCTCGCAATCCTTTATTTTTCATGATTTTAACGGCTTCGGCAATTGTGGCTGAACCATTAATAGTTACCACATTCTTGGTCATAATTTCTTGAGCTTGCATCATGACAATCTCCTCCTTCAGTCAAAAAAATAACAAGTGTCATCAGTTTTCTTCAACTAGTCTTCGTAAATGCGACACTCCAGTGCATCAGGATTTTCAGCACAATACGCCTCTAAAGAGTTAGTAGTTTTTTTTTCCTGACGTTTGTCCGCAGCAGCAGCTTGTAATTCTTCTACTACGTCCCAAGCAGCAGCACATTCAGGAGAAGTAGCTCCCTTAGCAGCACAGATCGCCCGAGCTTCCTCACGAGCTACGTCAAGTCTGTCTTCGATATATAATTGTTTAGGCTTTTCGACAAAATCACTTTTCTTGAGAATGTCGCTGATGGAGACAATGCCCAATAATTTGCCTTCGATAACAGGCGCACGGCGAATACGGGTATTGGCAAATAACCGAGCAACATACTCTACCCCTAAATTGGGATTAACTACAACGCAGGGTTTAGTCATGATTTCGTATACCCGCATTTGTTTGGGATCGTGTCCAAAAGCAGCAACTTTATAGACAATATCGGTTTCGGTGACTATACCATAGGGATCAGAATCACTGCGGCGGTCTACAATTAAAGCTCTTAATCCTTTATCCTTCATTGTTTTAACTGCTTCGGCTACTGTAGCAGAACCACTAATTGTGGCTACATTGGAAGTCATAATATCTCTGGCTGAGAGCATCGATTTTTATCTCCTAATAAGTTTGAGCCATAAGTAGATTTTTTCAGACAAATTCGTAGAAAAAATAGAGGCAATGAATATCATTTTACCCATGCCTCTAATGTACTGAAAAACTTTAAAGTCTTAGTTGTGTTTCTAAGATGTTGCTGTAGGTTTCATAGGGTTTTGTTCCAAACAGGCTCTCTACTACTGCTCCGTTTTTAAATACTAGAACTGCGGGAATGCTTCTAATGCCATACTTTTTAGCATTGTCTTTGTTTTGGTCAATATCAACTTTGACAACGATAGCGCGATCGCCATATTCTTGGGCTAATTGGTCAATTAAAGGTGCAACTACACGGCAGGGACCACACCAAGTTGCAGTATAGTCCACAACCACTAGCTTGTTTTCAGCAATCAACTGCTCCAATTCATTGGATTCAGCGAAATTAGCTTTAGTGATAGAAGTCATTTGATTTGTTGGTTGAATTTAGTTAGTTGAATAAATTGTTGTTCAATAAACTTTTTAGTAAAGTTCGTCTTCTTGATGAGTCATAATCTTGCAGTCGGAGATAGGAAAAGCAACGCAAGTTAAAACAAACCCTTGTTCTAATTGATCATCATCTAAAAATGCCTGTTCAGATTGATCGACAGTTCCTTCGAGAATTTTTCCTGCACAACTAGAACAAGAACCTGAACGACAAGAAACAGGCAAGTCAATATCGTTTTCTTCCGCAGCGTCAAAAATATATTGATCGTCTGCTACTTCGATAGTTTGATTTAATCCCTCTGCTTCGTTAACTAAAGTTACTTTGTAAGTTGCCATTATTTTTATTTTGCTTTTATTAATTGACTGGTGAGAGATGAAACTTTTGTTGATAAACTACGAATATCAAGTTGTTTAATGGCTTAATAATTATGAGTGCAGAAAATCTGAAAACACATAATGAAATTTGGCTCAGACTCGAACAAGGAAGAAAAGCCAAAGCTGCCGAAGGAGGCTATGCTGGCTATGGTTCTCCTGCATTTGGTCAAAGAGCAGTTAATGGAGAATTGGTATCAGATTCTAAGGAACAACAAATCATTGATTTAATTCGTCGTCATCATAAATCTGGTAAATCTCTACAGCAGATTGCTGACTGGTTAAATGGCAATGGCTATAAAACCAAGCGTGGTCAACAATGGCGCAGAATTTCAATTAAACGAGTGCTAGACCGTCTTTATGGCAAGAGCAAACGAGTATCTGGTGTTAAAAGCTCCTCTTAATTCATTCGATACCTGTAACCAAGTTTAAACTAAGCTGAGCAATAAACGAAGCTGTTTATTCGTAACATCTCTCTCATAATAAACCTAAAGAGTGATAAACAAAACCCCACTTAAGTAATAGAGTTTATTTGTTTGTAACATCTCTCAAAATTAGAGATTATCAATTATCAATAATATGGAATCTAATGACAGGTTATTCGCTACACCGGATTTAGAAGCAGCAATAGATCGCCATCCCCTAATTGTTCGGCCAGATGTCCTTTTGGTACAAGCGATCGCTCTGATGGGTCAGGCAAGAGGTAATAAATGTAAGCTTGATGATGAGCATGACTCAAAATTTGTACTCTATGACAAAAATCTCTCTGGTTGTGTTCTGGTTACCGAAGGCTCAAAATTATTAGGAATTTTGACTGAGCGAGATATTGTTAGGCTAACCGCAATTGAACTAGTGTTTGAGGAAGTAACTATTGCCGAAGTTATGACTCAGCCTGTGGTGACTCTGCTACAGAAAAACCTCAAAGATATATTTGCTGCTTTATTTCTGTTTCGTCGTTATCGTATCCGTCATTTACCCATTGTCAATGAAGCAGACTGCTTAATAGGTGTTATTACACCAGAAACAATCCGTCAAGCGATGCGTCCAGCTAATCTACTCAAGTTAAGACGAGTTGCCGATGTAGTTAGTAAAAAAATTATTCATGCACCCCTAAACACTACAGTTTTAAATATTGCTCGACTGATGGCAGAAAATCAGGTGAGTTGTGTGGTGATAACTGAAGCAGACGAAGCCAAAAATATCTTGATTCCTGTAGGAATTATCACTGAAAGAGACATTGTACAGTTTCAGTTTTTGCAAGCTAGGTTGGATAATTTAGAAGCGCAGGAAGTGATGAGTACTCCGCTGTTTCTTCTCAGTCCCGAAGATTCCTTGCTAACTGCTCATCAAGAAATGCAGCGCAGAAGAGTCCGTAGATTAGTGGTGTCCTGGAATTGGGGACAAGGATTGGGAATTATTACTCAGACTAGTATGTTGCGTATTTTCGACCCGATGGAAATGTACGGGGTAATTAAAACTTTACAAAGCACGGTACAACAACTAGAACAAGAGAAAGAAAAACTTTTGACCTTAGTTAACAAAGTGAATGACTAAAATGTAAGCTCAATATAGTTAAATCCCATACATAGAAAAAATGTTTGAGGTGCCAGACACCATGCCCGCCACATCCTTCTCAGTGATTCGGAGACAATCGAGTTCGATAGCAAGACGACCACGTTAAGGATGCAGAAGGCAGTGTCCGTTTTGAACTAGACAGCTTTATCGCTGGATTTAGATATTGAGCAAGTAACTTTAAATCAGGACGATAAAGAGTTCAAACATAACCCAAGATTTTGAGAACGGCAACTGCAAATTATAAAATTGAAGTCTAAAACAGATAATTACTAGAATCTAAGGGATCATTAAAAATTTGCACTAGCGGTCAACTCCATCCGTTAAAATTATTGATACTCCAGATATCAATAACAAGTATGGTTGTCTCTCAGATAGCATCACCTTCCTTAATCGAAACTGCAAGGCAAACCCGTTCAGCAGCAAGTAAACTAGCCGTATTATCTACAGAAGCCAGAAATTCTGCCTTAGAAGCCGTGGCGATCGCCCTAGAGGCAGCAGCAGCAGAAATTTTAGCTGCCAACGAAGCCGATCTCCAAGCAGCAGAAGCAGCTAATATTGCTCCCGCATTGTACGCCAGACTGAAGTTAGGGGAATCTAAACTGCAAGCGGCGATCGCCGGAGTAAGGGATGTTGCTAAACTAGAAGATCCCGTAGGAGTGAGTCAAATACACCGTGAGTTAGACGAAGGTTTGATTTTAAAGCGAGTTACTTGTCCTCTAGGAGTATTAGGGATTATTTTTGAGGCACGTCCGGAAGCTTTGATTCAAATTACTAGTTTGGCAATCAAATCTGGTAACGGTGTTATTCTTAAGGGGGGCAGAGAGGCAATTAATTCTTGTCAAGCATTAACGAAGGTCATTCATCAGGCATTAGGGTCTACTCAAATTGACCCTGCAGCGGTACAGTTATTAACCACCAGGGAAGAAATTAAACAGTTACTAGAACTAGAGCAATATGTAGACTTGATTATTCCCAGAGGTTCTAATTCTTTTGTGCGCTATGTCCAAGATAATACCCGCATTCCTGTCTTGGGCCATGCTGATGGTATCTGTCATCTTTATCTAGACAAAGCAGCCGAGATTAATCAAGCAATTAAGATTACTGTTGATGCCAAAACTCACTATCCAGCCGCCTGTAATGCAATTGAGACTTTACTAGTGCATCAAGATATTGCAGTGGAGTTTTTACCCCAGATTGCTGCTGCTTTAGTAGCAGAGGGAGTTCAATTACGGGGAGATGAAGCAACTAGAAAGATAATTGACGCTACTTCCACTGATGAACATGACTGGCAAACCGAATATAGTGACTTAATCTTGGCAATTAAAATTGTTGATTCTGTCGAAGCAGCGATCGCTCATATCAACCACTATGGTTCTAAACATACTGAGGCGATCGTTACCCAGGATCGGCAAACCGCAGCCATGTTTCAAGATCGCGTAGACGCTGCGGGAGTTTATCACAACTGCTCAACTCGTTTTGCCGATGGTTTTCGCTATGGTTTTGGCGCAGAAGTTGGCATTAGTACTCAACAAATGCCCCCTCGTGGTCCTGTTGGGTTAGAAGGTTTAGTTACCTATAAATACAAAGTAACTGGAAATGGTCATATTGCTGCTACTTATACAGGTTCAGATGCGAAACCTTTTACCCATAGAGATCTATAGCGGTTCTCGTTAAAAATAATTGATTAATGATTGAGATGGATTCAATTCAAGTTAATGGTATTCGCGCTTATGGATATGTTGGTTATCTTCCTGAAGAGCGAGTATTAGGACAATGGTTTGAAGTAGACCTAACTTTGTGGGTCGATTTAGAATCTGCGGGAAAAAGCGATAATATTGAGGATACCTTAGATTATCGAGAGGCGATCGCTATTGTTAAAGAGCAAATTACCACTGCTAAATTTGACTTGGTAGAGAAGCTGATTAGTGCGATCGCCGATAAAATATTAAACTTAGAAAAAGTTAACCAGGTTCGTGTAAAGTTATCTAAACCCGCAGCACCTATTCCTGATTTTAGTGGTCGAATCACTCTAGATATTACTAGAAGTTTAACTTAACTATACAGAAAAACTCTTTTTTGACAATTAGTAGTAATACTTAACATTTTGTTAGTTAACCATCAATTTTAGGCAATTCCGACCAAAGGGAATGATATGTAATTGGGCAAATTAATAATAGAAGACAATTCAATAAGTCGATTGAGCATGGTTGGAAAATCCGACTGCTCCTCAACTTTAAAACCAATTTAAATTATCAATAAAGGACTTTTGGTCGATGAATAGAAAAATCAAACTAACAACCAGTCTAATTTGGCAATATTTTAATCAGCAACTTTTTTATCAATATTCTGTTTGGAATTTTAGACATTTCTGGTACTTATATCAAATTACTTTATTTAGAAGATGTTGGGAACAAGAATACACTCAAGAAAGTAAAAATCATTACTAAATATTGCCTAAAATAAAATTTATTTTGCGAAAAAATTTGGTTTTTGTCAATTTAAATAAATCAATAAAGGTCAGGAGTTAAAACTAAATACCTAATTATTGGGAAAGTTTAGATTTAATTCCTCAGCCTTATTTAACTAATTTTTTTTTAACAAACTAAAAATGTTGATTAGCTAGTAGACATGGGCGTAAGTAAAAACACTACTGAAATCTACTTGCTACTCGCTACAAAGAGCGAAGCGTTACTAGTCTGTTTGTTTACAGGTTAAAATCATACGAGTTAAAGGTTGATGATCATTCTGAGGCGAAAGATCCAATACTTCTAAACTGCCTCCCATTGTTTCTAATAAAGTTTGGGACAATAACAGTTTCATATTAGAAGACAAACTAATTTTTTGTAAAAACTGACTAAGCTCCTGCAAATTAGTATTATTAAGATTGGGTTCAATAGTTTCATCCCCGTACCACAGAGCCGTCGGGCATTCTAAATCTATTTCTACGGTAACAGTCTCAGATGTTATATCAGTGGTAGATGCTTTAATTATGCCTGTTTCCATTAACGAAATACCGCTATCAATTAAGTTGAAAATTAGCTGAATTAAGCGAGAACGATCTGCAAAGACATAAACCGTAGGCTCTGGTATAACAATTTCTAATTGTAGATTGCGATTAGCTGCTTGAAGATGGGTGAGGCGGTTAATTTCGGTAAATATTTCCGCTAGTTGCAGAGATTCTAAGTTTAAACGATTGCTACCATATTCAGTTTTGGAAACAGCGACAATCTCATCAATTAATTTCATCAGCTTTAAGGCTGAATGATAGGCTTGAGCAATAAATTCTTTTTGTTCTTCTGGACTTTCGCAGAGATCGGATAGAATCAACTGATGTAACCCAATCATACTGCTTAGGGGCGATCTCAATTCGTGGGAAGTACGAGCTAAAAAACCTGCCTTAAATTGGCTCATTTGTGCTGCCATTTTGTAAGCAAGCTGCGCTTGTCTCAGTTCTTCCTTTAGCTCCTCAATTTCATTCATAATTTAATCAAATAGATTCAGGATGCAACGGAACATTCTCCACCATTTCTGCCCAGCTTCCAGTCTTGTGGTGTAAAACCGTTAACTTTACCCTACTATCCTACTTCTCAATAACTACAACAATATTTATGTTTAACTACTCAGCCAGTGCATTTTTGATTAATTTAGCATAGCTTGGGGCGATCTCGCTCCGCGAGGTGGCGATCTCCAATCACTTGATTCATTTTTCTCAACCTATTCGATTATTACGCTTCCCTGACGCAAAAGTTGCCACTTGTGATCTTTCCAGCAAATAACAGTAGAGGGACGTCCACTGCCAATTTTATCCTGAAGATTCAAATTTGAATCGTCTAAAACTAAAACGTCGGGAAAAACTTGAGCTATTTGATCTATAGAGGTCAAAGTCTCTTGTCCTGAAATATTAGCACTGCTGGTAGCTAAAACCCCAGTTTGTTGTAATATTTGACGAGCGATGGCATGAGCGGGTATTCGAATTCCTACCGTATTAGACTTAGTGGGATTAATTACATTGGGAACTAAAGATGATGCAGGTAAAACTAGAGTAAGCGCGCCTGGTAAATACTGATTGATTATTTTTTGCCAGATTTTAAACTCGGATGGAGTGTAAACAATATATGGAAGCAAATTTTCAATAGTAGCTCCCATCAAAATTAACGGCTTATTATCAGGGCGTTGCTTGAGAAGAAAAATTTGATTAGCTAACTCTGGTTTAATTGCTAGTGCTGGTACAGTATCGGTAGGGAAACTGACTGCTTGTCCAGCGATCGCTCCTGCAACTAATTCAGCCTGAGAAACTTTGACCATAAAGTTAATTAGTTATATGTCGCTTTTTTAAGTTGAATTGCTTAATTGCAACATTACTAAATTTAACGACGATATGCCAATATAAAACGTTCAATGCCGTTGAGATCGGGAAATATTGTTACATCGTAATATTTTCCCTGCTGCTTTAGCAGATTTGCAACTGCATTATGCTGACCAGCCATAATTTCAATCAACCAAATTCCCCCAGAAATCAAATATTCGGGAGTAACCTGCACCAGATGACGAATATCATCTAGACCATCATTGCCGCCATCAAGAGCTAAATGTGGTTCGTGGTTGACTACTTCTGGCTGTAATTGAGGTATTACTGATGTGGGGATATAAGGAGGGTTAGAAACCATTCCACTAACTTTACCTTGAAGAAATGCTAACGGGTGCCACCAACTACCTTGATAAAAACAAATATTCTTATTTAAACCTAAATTATCAGCATTTTCTTGAGCAACTTCTAAAGCATCTGGACTACAATCTACAGCGTGAATAGTTGCCTGGGAAAAACTTTTGGCTAATCCCAAAGCGATCGCGCCACTACCAGTACCCAAATCCACCCAATGTTGATTCTTGTCTAAAATAATGTTACTTTTTTTGACAGCTTCTAGAGCTATATCAATAATTAATTCTGTTTCAGGACGAGGAATAAGAACTGCGGGAGTAACTTTTAACTTAAAATGTCTCCAAAAAACGGTTTTTACTAGATACTGTACTGGTAACCGTTCTTGAAGACGCTTTTGCCACAGTGCTTCTATTTCCCAGAGGGGTTTTTGACTGACAATTGAAGATTGATGTTGAAAAGATTCAAGACGCAAAGACAGGCTACTCAAGCTAGTTATTATCTGGAGTAACCAATCAATCTCACCCGGGTCAATATTATTGGCGACCGCTAATTTTTTAGCTTTCTGATACCAATAATATAGTTTTCTGCCTGAAATATTGTTCAATATTAATTATTTACTCTGGAGTTGCTTCTGGTGCTGCATCTGGAGTTAGTTCTGGGGCTGCACCTGGTGCTGTTATTCCTCCATTCTGTGGAGATGAATTTTGGAGAAATTCAATTGATTCAGTAGAAGGAACTAAAACAATTTTCTCTAGCATTTTGTCTTCACTAGTTTCGAGAGTTTCAATGACTCCTTCTAGGGGAACAACTTCAATATCAACACTAGCAGCTACCTCAGGTTTTTGCTCTTTAAACTTGGTTACCATATCTTCTAATTGTTGCTTGTCAAAGAAAAAAGGAATAACTTGTTGAGCATCTTTTTCGATTGTCAGATAACCCTTGTCGTCTCCTCCTTTAGCTACAAATAGAGGTACACCACCTTGATACGGTTGATTATTAGCTTCACCAATAGTTTTAGCAGAGTTCACGGCTTCTTCTTCCGGAACATAAGCGAAATTTAGAGCATTTTCCTGACTTTCAGCCGATTCTGATAATTTGTAGACTTCTCCCAATGATACGGGGACAACCTTGACTTTTTCTGCTAATTCGGGATTTTGAGTTTTTAGCTGATTAACAAACTGTTTGGCATCGTCTTGACTAATAAAGACCCCTGCAACCTTAGCTTGATCTTCTCCTGATGCTACTAAAGGCGCACCTTGCTCGTCAGCTATGGTAAATACTGGAACTGGGTCTAGCTTTTTTAAAACCTGATCTTCAGGTAAACTCAATGCTGTTAGGTTTTCTAGTATTCCAGAACCGAGGAAAGCAGTTCCAGCTATTCCCAAAGTTGCACTCCAACGGACTAATGATCTCATCATGGTTATCTGCCCCATTACACTACTTGCTGATTGCTGCTTATTTATTGTGTATAAAAAATCGTAAATTACTGGATAATGAGCGAATATTTTTTTCTATCCTTACTGTTATCTTAGTTTGAAAAAATGAGTATTTAAATTAAGATTTTAAGAAATAAGCTGATGTTTCTGCCCATTATACAGGAGGAATTTTATTAAGCAAATTTACTCGCCAAAGCGATCGCTGTATATGTATATTTCAGAAGTGAGTGAGTCAGATTTGAGTAAAGTTATGGGGGTGTAAATTTTATTAGAGATTGGAAGCCTAAAAGTTTAAATAATAGCGGAGAGGGGGGGATTCGAACCCCCGATGAGGTTTACACCCCATAACTCCTTAGCAGGGAGCCGCTTTCAACCGCTCAGCCACCTCTCCTTGGATGTATCGATTTAGCATTATAACAGATTTATTTGCTAGGGGGATAATTTTCTCTCACAATGGACTATTGATAGGAAATATTAAAAACAGGGAAGCGGCTGAATTTGACGTTTAATCGAGATAATTACGGCAAATTTGCTTGATAGATTCTACCCAACCCAAAAAGCCAGTTCTAGAACTGATTTGCCAGTCCTTATCAGCAAAACTAAGATCTACTAGTCCCCCAGAATTAGGAATAATAACTGGTACGTCTACAGCTTCTAACATAGCTAAATCCTGCTTGGTGCTACCTAAACCTGCTGTAACGATTTCTGCATCGGAGGCAGCTTGATAGTTGTGTTTGAGCCACTCGATTGCTTTACCTGGATTCGCTTTCCCTCCCATGACGAGAGATAAATCGTCTCCAGCTATAATTTTAAAGCCATATTCTGTAGCGATTTCTTGTAATTTTTCAACGGCAATGCGGTTGGGGGTTATAAAATATTCACTGAATTCTCTAGCTTTAGCTCTTCGTGCTGCTGCTAAAGACAACCCAAGTAAAGACTGAATATTTTCTTCATCTAGATCGCCAAAACCGCGCAAAATTTTATTTATTTCTTCCTGTATAGCTTTTAAAGCGGCTCTAGCTTCAGTGTAGGTGCATCCAAGCTGATAAAGATGATAATTCTCTACTGAAATAATATTTGTGACAATGAACTGACAGTTTGCTTGAGGGATAAAAATACCGCTACCTTGTTCGACTATGAAGGGGCTATTCAACCCAGTTTTCTGCGACCATTCTTCTACTTCTGCACGAGTACTATTAGTTACAAGAATTAAAGGAATGCTCCTACTCTGTAATTCTTGAGCTACTGCCATAACTAGTTCATATTCATGTTCTTCCAGTGGCGACAGTATCTTATCAAGACTAGTAAAAATAATTAAAGACATAGTTCAACAATCAACGTTCAACAATCAACAAACTCTCGCGTACTTGCGGATAAGTGCAAAACGAAGCAAAGCGGTTGAGAGGTACAATCTGGGCATAAGCCTTTGTACTTGTTGAGGTTATTGAGCAAGAAGCTCTTTGTCTTGCACCTTCAACACTTCGTTGAAAGAGTTTCCAAGAGGCGCAAGACAAAACTTGCATATGCCCTTCATAAGTTCCGTCGTCCACTTGAAGCAACCGCGAAACTCTTGAGATTATCCCTCGTAAATCAACTATTCAGTTCTAAATTTCACCGAATCAGCATGAGAAGTTAAACCCTCTGCCTGAGCCAAAATTTGAATGGTGCTAGACATTTTTTTCAAAGCTGTTGAGGAATATTGAATCAGGCTAGAGTGTTTCATAAAGGTTTCTACCCCCAATGCCGAGGCGTAACGAGCCGCCCCTGAGGTTGGTAGAGTATGATTAGGTCCTGCTAGATAATCTCCTGTTGCTTCTGGTGTGGAGTTACCAATAAAGATTGCCCCTGCATGACGAATTTTTTCAATTAAGTCCCAAGGTTCGGTTATTTCTAGCTCTAAATGTTCAGGCGCAAATAAATTAGAAAGTTCTGCTGCTTCTTCTAAAGAATCTACAACCACAATTAAACCGTAATGAGCGATCGCTTTTTCCGTTAAAATCTTACGGGGATGATTTTCTAGTTGTCTAGTAACTTCCTGCTGTACTTTTTGAGCTAAGTTGACATCAGTAGTTAATAAAATTGCCGCTGCCATCGGATCGTGTTCTGCCTGTGCTAGTAAATCTGCAGCAACATAGGTAGGGTTAGCTTGTTCGTCTGCAATTACCAAAACTTCCGAAGGACCAGCTAAAGAATCAATCCCCACTGTCCCGTAAACCACTTTTTTGGCTAGGGTAACGTAAATATTACCTGGACCAGTGATCACATCCACTTGAGGAATAGTTTGAGTGCCATACGCTAAAGCTCCTATTGCCTGAGCTCCTCCAACTCGATAAATCTCTTCGACACCAGACTCTTGTGCTGCTACCAATACCGCTGGATTTATTTTACCATCTTGGCCAGGAGGAGTGACCATCACAATGCGTGGAACTTGCGCTACCTTGGCGGGAATTGCATTCATTAGTACTGTACTGGGATAGGAAGCTCGTCCCCCAGGAACATACAATCCTGCCCGATCTACGGGAGTGTAACGTTTACCCAAGACCACATTATCTTCTTCAAACTGAACCCAAGACTTGGGAACTCGTTGCCGATGAAAAGCTTCTATCTTCTGGCAGGCTACTTGGATAGCCCGCAATAAGTCTTTAGATATCTGCTGATAAGCAGCATCCAATTCTGAGCCACTAACCCTTAACTGCTCAGCTTTAAATACTTGCCGATCAAACTTTTCGGTATATTCCAATAAGGCACGATCGCCATTTTGCTTAACCTTAGCGACAATTTCCCTAACCAGGGCTTCTTTTGGTCGGATATCATCACTATTATTGCGATCGCCGATACGCTTCAGTTCTATTTGTGCCTCAGTTTGCCGATCAATTATTCGCAGCATCGAGATCCCCATATCCATTTGCTCTATTACACCTGGTGAGCTTCTACCATGATAAGATACCTAATTATAAAATCTTTACAGTAACAAACTCATCCTGTTCTTAAGCTTAGCGTGAATCTATAATTACTCGCTTTATAGCCAAATGACAAATTTTGCTCTACACTGATTAGATTGGCTTTTTTGCTTGCACAATTAATGAATGATTGCTAGACTGAATAATCCAGTTTTATATATAATTTCAAGATTACTTACAAAGCAAATTTCCTGTGGCTAATTCTAAATCGGCAATCAAACGTATCAGAACAGCGGAGCGCAATCGACTTCGTAACAAAGCGTATAAATCTTCCCTAAGAACCTTAACGAAAAGATATTTTGGGGCGGTAGAAACATATACAGCCGAACCCACTCCAGAAAATATGGAAACTGTTAAACAAGCTATGTCCGCAGCGTACAGCAAAATAGACAAAGCGGTTAAGCGTAAGGTCTTACACAGAAACAACGGAGCAAGGAAAAAAGCTCGCATAGCAAGAATCTTAAAGCAAGCAACGGCTTCTTGAGGGTGGATTGTCTAACAGTTCTAGACTTGTTTAAGCTTGAATAATAGGCAAACCCCTAATAAATATCAAATATATTTTCGATAACAAGCAATACACCAAGTAAATGCAGTTAATAGATACCCATGTTCACATCAACTTCGATGTTTTTCAAGGGAATTTAAGCTCGTTAAAGCAGCGTTGGCAGGAAGCAGGTGTAGTTCACTTGGTACATTCTTGTGTAGAACCAAAAGAGTTTCAGGGAATACAGTCCATAGCGGATCGTTTCCCTGAATTGTCGTTTGCGGTTGGCTTACATCCTTTAGATGCTGATAAATGGCAAAATGATACGGCAGAGCAAATTAGAAATTTAGCCGCTTCAGATGAACGAGTGGTGGCTATTGGGGAAACAGGGTTAGACTTTTATAAAGCCGATAACCAAAAAATACAGATTATAGCTTTACAAGAGCAGTTAAAAATAGCCAAAGAACTAGATAAGCCAGTAATTATACACTGTCGTCAGGCTGCAGCTAATTTAAAAAAAATATTGACTGATTTCTGGCAAACAGAAGGAGAAGTCAAGGGTGTAATGCACTGCTGGGGAGGAGATGAAGTAGAAACAAAATGGTTTCTCGACTTGGGTTTTTATATTAGCTATAGCGGTGTAGTCACATTTAAAAACGCTAAGCAAGTGCAAGCAGCGGCTAAAATAGTGCCGAGTGATCGTCTGCTGATTGAAACGGACTGTCCTTTTCTTGCTCCTGTTCCTCGTAGGGGAAAAACCAATGAACCTTCCTATGTGCTGCACGTAGCTGAACACATAGCGCAACTACGCCAAACCTCCTTGGAAATCATAGCCCAGCAAACTACAGAAAACGCCTGTCG
>JASJDX010000029.1 GCA_030064975.1 Pleurocapsa sp. MO_192.B19 | reverse complement strand
AAAAAAATATCGTCCTGATGTAATTCCAGTAAAAGATATTTCTTTAGAAGTTAATGATGGAGAGTTTCTGACTTTATTAGGCCCTTCAGGATGTGGCAAATCTACCTTACTACGGCTGATTGCAGGTTTAGAACCTCCTACTAAGGGGCAAGTAATCCTCGGTGAGGAAAATGTCAATAATACTGCCCCAGGCGATCGCAATATGGCAATGGTATTTCAAAGCTATGCGCTCTATCCCCATATGACGGCGGGAGAAAATATTGCGACTGCTCTTAAATTGCGCAAAATGCCCCAAGATGAAATTAAACGTAGAGTTAATGAAGCGGCTTATAAATTAGAATTAACCAGTTTGCTCAACCGTAAACCAGGTCAGATGTCTGGGGGACAAAGACAAAGAGTAGCATTAGCTAGGGCATTGGTACGCGATCCGGAAGTATTTTTATTGGACGAGCCATTAAGTAATCTCGATGCCCTGTTGCGGGAGCAAGTAAGAGCGCAGTTAAAACAGTTATTTAAAGACCAAAATAAACCTGTAGTATATGTTACTCACGACCAAACCGAAGCAATGACCCTTTCTACTAAGGTAGCAGTCTTAAATCAGGGTCTAATCCAACAACTAGATCCTCCCAGTCTTATTTATTCTAATCCCGCCAATGAATTTGTTGCCAGCTTTGTTGGTAGTCCTCAGATGAATTTATTAACTCTTAAATGCGAGGGCAATAAAGCACTTTTAGGCAAACATCAGTTAGATATCTCTAATTTAGCTATGAAACCGACTCAGGTTGTATTTGGTATTCGACCTGAGGATGTTTATTTAGCTAACTCAGAAGAAGAGCCAAGTATTATGGGGCAGGTTTATTTAGTTGAACAGTTGGGGAAGGATAATTTGCTTAGTGTCAAGATCGCTGACTCTGATATAACTATTAGGGGATTGTTATCAGGCGATCGCCAGTGGGAAAATAAAACTATTCCTCTGGCAATAAAACCTAATAAAATTCACTGGTTTGATATCAAAACAGGCGCTCGCCTTAACTGACGACACTTTCAGCTTTGGGTTGCGAAGCCAGATAGTTATCTAGCTGAGTTTTGATTTGTTCCCTGACGATAAAACGGTACTCGGTAAAGTGCTCTAGGTAGGCACAGAGAGTAAAATAACTCTCTAATTGACCGGGTTTTTTCGCTAAAACTTGAATTAAGTTACGCCAAAATTGCCAGCGAGTTTGAGCTAAGATTCCCTGTTTCCATAACAATAAGGATACAGCGCGGATAGCCTTCCAACTTGTTCTCGAAGATTTAGTATTTTTGGTATCACCTAATTTCATGTAGTGGCGAAAGACACGGTCAAGATAAGCTGCTGGATCGTAAAGCTGCCAAAAAGCATTGATGTATTCCGTAGCAATTTCTTCGATCGCTCTGGTGGGAACAAAGTTCATCAAAGTTGTCTGATTAATATTTGCCTCTGAGTTGAGCAATCTACCTTCTTTTTCTAATCTATCCCAAAGAGCAGTGCTGGGTAATGCCTGAAGCATACTAAACATTGCTAGAGGAATTGCGGTTTGCTCGACAAACTGGACAATGCGATCGCCTGCTTGAGATTTCTCCCCATCAAAGCCAATAATAAACCCTGCCATGACTTGCATACCTGTTTTGGTAATTTTGTCGATCGACTCAGTAAGCGGATCGCGGGTATTTTGAAATTTACTAGTTAGGGCTAGGCTTTCTTGATCGGGGGTTTCAATGCCAAGGAAAACTTTTTTAAAGTTACATTCGACCATCAATTGCATTAACTCTTCATCAGTAGCTAAATCTACTGAAGCTTCTGTAGTTAAGCCAAAAGGATATTTTTTTTCTGCCATCCAAACTTTTAATTCTTTGAGCAATAACTTAACGTTACGCTTGTTGCCGATAAAGTTGTCATCCACCATAAATACTGAACCTCGCCAACCCAAATCGTAGATACAGTCTAATTCTGCCAGGAGTTGTTGAGGGGTTTTAGTACGGGGTTTGCGACCATACAGTACGATAATGTCACAAAATTCACATTGGAAAGGGCAACCACGGGAAAACTGTACCGACATATTGTCATAGGCATTTAGATCTAAGAGATCGTAACGGGGGATGGGGGTTTCTGTTACCGCAGGTTTTTCTGTAGCTCGAAATATGCCCTGGCGATCGCCACGTTCAAGAGCAGCGACAAACATAGGCAGGGTTATTTCTCCCTCGTCTAAGACTAAAAAATCAGCATTGGCAGCTTGTACTTCTTGGGGCGAAGTTGTGGCATAAGGGCCACCAACAGCTACTAATTTATTTCTTTGTTTGGCAGCAGCTATTTGAGCTAACATATCGTCTTTTTGGACAATCATTCCCGAAATAATTACTAGCTCTGCCCAATCCCAATCCGATTCAGTAATTTCTTCGATGTTATGATCCACCAGTTTAAATTCCCACTCTTGAGGTAGGATAGCTGCCACTGTAATTAGACCCAAAGGTGGCAAAAGAGCTTTACAGTCTACCAGAGCCAAAGTTTTCTCAAATGACCAGAAACTTTTAGGAAATAGGGGGTATAGCAATAAAACCCGCATTATGTGTTGCCTCAAATAATAATTTAAAGTTATCTAAGCTTATCTTGTTCAATAGGGCAAATGTTTATTAAACGTTTCTGTAGTTTTCCTTAACCAGTTTTTTAAGTTGGTTTCTTGAATAAGCTCCTTCTTGCTCTTAAACTTCCTCTTAAACTTCAGTATTAATAGCGATCGCGCTCTGCCCTAAAGGACTAGCTTCGCGTCGCACACTGGCTTCACCAATCGCTTAATTACTGCTTAACCTTAATCGATATGCAATAGAAAATTAACTAAAGATAGTAATACACAATACACAGCTATATTGTTAAGTAAATTAACATTTTGAAATAAAAACAAAATTAGTATTTATTAGAGCTATGTTATTCAGACAACTATTTGATCGTGAATCTAGTACCTATAGCTATTTAATTGCTGATACACAAACTAAAACAGCCATTTTGGTCGATTCAGTATTAGAACAGGTGGAACAAGAGCTTAAGCTACTTCAAGAGCTAAATCTGACTCTTAAATTCTGCTTAGAAACTCATATTCATGCCGATCATATTACTGGGACAAGTAAATTGCGCGAGATAACAGGCTGTAAGGGAATCGTCCCGGCAAACGCTGCTGCTAACTGTGCCGATCGCTTTATTAGGGATGGAGAAATAATCAAGCTGGGCAAAATTGAAATCCAAGCTATTGAAACCTGTGGGCATACTGATAGCCACATGGCTTATTTAGTTAATCAAGATAGAGTTTTAACTGGTGATGCTTTATTGATTCGTGGTTGTGGACGTACAGATTTTCAAAATGGGGATGCCAGTCAGCTTTATGATTCAGTAACGAAAAAACTATTTACTTTAGCCGATGATACTCTTGTCTATCCTGCTCATGATTATCGTGGTCAAACTGTATCTACTATTGGTGAAGAGAAGCAATGGAATCCTCGCTTTGTGCAACAAACTAAATCTGAAGCAATAATACGCGATCGCCTTAGCTTTATTGAGTTGATGAATAATCTGAATCTTGCCAACCCGAAAAAAATGATGGAAGCTATACCTGCTAATGAAGGCTGTGGTAAAGTTGCGATGGCAAATTAAGATTTATGAGGCAAAAAAGCTATTAGCTATTAGCCATTAGCGATATACATAAGTTATCAAGAGATATATTTGGCTCAAAAATATATGATGCAACTATTAGATCGAGTTCGTTTGGGTTTGGCTGTGGGAGTGGCAAAAACTGTTACAGGAGTAGTGCGATCGCTTCGTTTAGGTGCTGCTTCTGTCTTACCAGGAGAAATCTCCCGTCGTCTTCATCCCCGCTTATTACCGTTGTTATTTGAGCAAGTTAGTCAAGGTGTAATTTTGGTAGTGGGGACAAATGGCAAAACCACCACCTCCTTACTGTTAAAACAAATTTTAAGCGATCGCGGTTTTCAGGTAGTTCACAACTCTAGTGGCGCGAATCTGATTAATGGCTTAATTACTGCTCTGTTAAATAGTACAGATATTACAGGTAGACTATCTGCCGACTATGCCATCCTCGAAGTAGATGAAAATATTTTACCGTTGCTGTTACAGGACTGTCTGCCAAAATATATTCTGGCTTTAAATCTTTTTCGCGATCAGTTAGACAGATATGGAGAAGTCGATACTATTGCTCAACGTTGGGGGAAGGCAATTTCACCCTTACCAGAAGAGACAACTATCGTTTTGAATGCCGACGATCCCACTTTGTCTAGTTTAGGACAACAATTAAAGCAAAAAATCCTTTATTTTGGACTCAATGAACCAGAATTATACCTTGAGGAAATTCCCCATGCAGTTGATTCAATTTATTGTCCTAGCTGTGGACATCTTTTAGATTATCAGGGAGTTTATCTATCTCACTTAGGAGATTATCAGTGTCCTAGCTGTGGTTTTGCCAAAAGTAAAACAGATTTAAATAGTCAAGAATATCCCCAAATTCTCATTGGCGTTTATAACAAATATAATACCTTGGCAGCAGGTTTATTAGCTCAAGAGATGGGCATTAAAACTAATGATATCTTTGGCACAGTCAAAAACTTTAAAGCTGCCTTTGGTCGTGCTGAAGAATTAGAGATTGACAATAAACAAGTCCGCATTCTGTTATCAAAAAACCCTGTAGGAATGAATGAAACTATTAGGGCAGTAAATAATCTTAAAAAAGAAGGAAAATCTTCTGTAACTTTATTGGTATTAAACGATCGCATTCCTGATGGTACAGATGTATCTTGGATTTGGGATGTGGATACAGAAGAGTTAGTCAAGCTGGGGGGAACTCTGGTTGTTAGTGGCGATCGCACTTACGATATGGCATTACGATTAACTTATAGTTCTGAAGAAATTGAAAAGAGTAAAACTAATTTTGAACTAGTAGTTAAAGAGAATTTACAAGAAGCAATAAATACTGCTTTAGAACATACATTACCTACAGAAACACTGCATATTATTCCCACTTATTCGGCAATGTTAGAAGTAAGAGGAATACTAATCGGACGCAAAATTTTATAAATTTAATTTTTAGATTTATCAAGGCGATCCGTAGGCTAGGGGTCGCCTAATCGCTTTTGTTTAATTGTTATTACAGTATTCTTTTGTTTCTCATTGTAATAAAGGTTTTGAAAAATAGGAGTAAGAGGAAAAAATGTTGATTACTCTATTGACACGGCAATCAGGATTAGGCTTGATAATACAAAGATAAATTAAAAATAGACAGAATTGACTTTTAAAGGTGGTAGTATTTTTGAAACTATAATCTCTTTATCAAACAAAAGTACTACTATGCAAAAAGGTCTTTCTCCATTGTTTCAGCTTTCACTCTGTACCCTTGGCTGTTTCTACGCCACTAGTAATACAGCATTAGCTCAAGTTACCCCTGACGGTACAGTCAATACTCAAGTTAACTTAAATGGTAATGTTGCTGAAATAACGGGAGGGGAAGCACGAGGGAGTAATTTATTTCATAGTTTTCAAGATTTTTCTGTATCTACAGGAAATGAAGCTTTTTTCAATAATGCTACTGATGTCTCTAATATCTTCAGTCGAGTAACAGGCGGGAATACCTCTAACATTGATGGAACGATTCGAGCAAACGGTAGTGCCAGTTTATTCTTGATTAACCCTGCAGGGATTATCTTTGGGGAGAATACCAGATTAGATATTGGTGGTTCATTTTATGGTAGCGGTGCTAACAGTATTCTGTTTGAAGATGGCGAATTTAGCGCAGCAGATTTAGAAAATCCTCCTTTATTGACTATAAATCCCCCCATTGGCTTGAATTTGCGGGATAATCCTGGGAATGTTGTTAATCAATCTGTAAGTAACAATGTTGGTTTACGAGTAAATTCTGGAGAAACCATTTCCTTTACTGGTGGGGAAGTTAGCTTTGACGGTGGAAAGGCTATTGCACCAGGAGGAAGAGTTGAAGTCTTAGGGGATAAAGTCAGCTTAGTTAATAATGCCAGTATTGATGTTTCTTCCGAAACAGGTGGGGGTACGGCTTTAATTGGAGGAGATTATCAAGGCAGAGATGCGCTAATTAATGCCAGACGAACTTATATTGATGATAGTGTCAAGATTAATGCCGATGCTTTTAGTAATGGTAATGGCGGTAGAGTAATTGTTTGGGGAGATGAGGTAACGGGGTTTTATGGCAATATATCCGCACGTGGTGGTGATATCTCTGGCAATGGTGGCTTTGTAGAAGTATCGGGCAAAGAACATCTGATCTTTCGCGGTAATGTCGATACCACTGCGGTAAATGGCTTTACAGGAACATTACTACTCGATCCCACTAATATTATCATTGCTAATGGTTCTGGAGATGAAGCAGGAGATGGTGCGGATACTTTTTCAGGTAATAATTCTGACGAAGCTGGAAGTATTCTCAGTACCCCTCTAAGTGAAATAGATGACACCGCACCCACAACCATTTTTGAAAGCGAATTAGAAGGATTATCAGGGGATACCAACGTTATCCTACAAGCGACGAACGATATCACAATTGAAGACTTAGCTGATGACGAATTAACCTTTTCTTCTGGTAGTGGCGTAATTGCCTTTACCGCCGATGCCGATAGGGATGGTGCGGGGGATTTTGTAATGGAAGATAGTACGGTTGTTTTTGATGAAGAAACTTTTAATGATGCCGATACTATCAAAACCAATGGACGTAATATCGCTATTTCTGGAGCAAATTTAACTCTAGGCAACATTAATACTTCTTTCATTCCATCTGATAATGCAGGAGACACCATTGAAACGGCTTTTGTCGTTGCTACTGGTTCAGGTATCAATGTAGAAAGTATTTCTGGTTTTCTCTCTGAATTTGCCGATGTTGATCTATATCAAATATTTATAACTGGAGACGGAACTTTCTCTGCTAGTACGGTTGACGGGGCTACTTTTGACACGCAGCTATTTCTTTTTGATGCTGCTGGTTTTGGTATTTATGCCAATGATGATCGGGTAGCTGCTGTAGAACAGCAGTCTATTTTACCTGCTAATAATCCCTTAACTCCTGTCAATCCAGGTATTTATTATTTAGCAGTTACAAGTAATGACAACGATCCTGTCAGTGATGGGGGATTTATCTTTCCCACCGCAACTTTCACAGATGATCCAAATGCAGAAATAATAGCAGAAGGTGTAAACAGTCCAACTGGTTCTGGCGGTAATTTATCTCTGATTGGTTTTGATAGCGAATTTGGTTTGGGTGAAATAGGAGAATATACGGTTACTCTTACTGGAGTGGAAGGAACTGCTGCGACTTTTACGGAAGCTAACCAAATCGCTGGAGATAGCGGCTCAATTACTCTAAATGCTACCAATGGCAATGTCAACCTTGCTAATCTTGATAGTTCTAATGGTTTCGGTACTGGAGGAGACATTGTACTTAAGGCTACTGGTGATATCACTTCAGTGGGCGCAGAATTTCTAACAATTAGCTCTTTGTCCAACATAGCTGATGCTGGTGCCATTAATATCAATTCTTCTCAAGGAAGTGTTAATTTAACTAACTTTTCTTTACTATCAACTTCTCATGGCGATAGTGGAATAGCAGGAGATGTTTTAATTCAAGCAGGTTCGGGGATAAAATTAACTAACACTGAAATAGATGCTGCTGCTTTTGGTATTGATGGTAGAACGGGTAATATAACCATCGAAGCTCTTAATGAATCAAATGTTGAACTTATCAGCAATGGTGAGTTTCCTTCCATTATTTTCGCCGACTCTTTCGGAAATATTCCAGGAGAGAAAACTGGTGGCGATCTTAAAATTATTGGTGATCAAATTAGTATTGATAATTATGAATTGAACACTAGTGTTAGTGGTCAAGGGAATGGTGGAGATATATCAATTACGGGAAAGTCAGTTAATATTCAAAATAGCTCCTCTTTAGCTACCGATACTTCTGCTGAGGGAAATGCTGGGAGTATATTTATTAATGCAACGAATGGCGGTAACTTCAACCTAACAAATAATAGTTCGATTACTACTATCAGTAATGGTGCAGGTAATGCAGGGAATATTACTGTTAACGCTGGAACTATTTTTCTTAGTGAAGGAGCGGAAATTAGTGCCGAGGTCGGGGAAGATTTTTCTTCTGGCGATTTTGTAGATAGTGAGCTTTTCCTTTTCGATGCTCAAGGAAATTTATTAGCCGAAAACGATATTTCCGATCCTGCCGATGGTGCTGAAGGGAGTTTTAGTGAGTTTAATTCTTTTATCGAATATACTTTTGCTGAAGATGGTACTTATGTTATTGGTGTAGGTGCATTTGATTCTTTTGAAGGGGAAGGTGGTATAAGTGGCAATACTATTGCAGCAGGACAAAATTATACCCTTCAAGTTTCGCTAGAAAATCAGCAAATTAATTCAGGTACAAATGGTTTGATAAGTAAAATCGAGCCAAATAACTCTACTGATGCAGCACAAAACATTAATAATTCTTTTGTAACTAAGGAAAATCCCAACATTCAGGATTCTACTTCTATTCCTAATGTTTCGATTTCTGCTGAGGGAAATGGTACTTTTGATTACTATTCCTTTGATGCCACAGCAGGAAGTTTGGGCATTTTCGATATCGATGAAATCTCTACAGATGACACAGCAGTTCAGCCAGGAAACGTCCAAGCAGGAAATATCAACCTCAATGCCACTGGAGATATAACAATTACTGATAATAGTAGTGTGTCTGCTTCTACTACAGGAAGAGGTTTAGGAGGAAGTATAAATATCACAACTCCAAATTTACTCACAATTCGAGATAATTCTAGTTTAGAAGTCAATAGCGGTGGGCAAGCAACAGGTGGAAATGTCGTAATTAATTCAGGTTCTTTGAATTTGGAAAATGAAGGGCAAATTTCTGCTTTAACCGCTTCTGGTAAGGGTGGTTTATTGGATATCAATGTAGATAATACTTTATCAATGCGGGACAATAGCACGATTTCTGCTAATGCTGGCGGCACTGGTGATGGAGGCAATATTGAGATTGATGCCAAGTTTGTCATTGCTTATCCCAATCAGGATAATGATATTGTTACCAATGCCCAATCTGGAAATGGAGGCAATATTAGAATCACTACCGAAGCTCTCTTGGGATTAGATACCAGAAGTTCAATACCCGAAAATACTACCAATGATATTGATGTTAGCTCTCAATTGGGGTTAAGTGGTGATTTTACAATTAATATTTTAAATGTCGATTTTGTTGAGGGTATAACAAGATTACCCAGTAATGTAGTCGAACCAGGACAAATTACTGCCCAAACCTGTGCTGCTAACAGAGAATCAACAGCTAACAGTGGTTTGACCATCAATGGTCAAGGAGGTATCCTACCAGCACCAGACTTACCTCTAGATTCTCAAAATATCAGTATCAATGGCGAAATTAACTCGGCATCTGCCATTCCTCAACCCATAGAAACTAGTCAAGGTAAAATTCAGCCAGCTAGAGGAATCAAATTAACTGAGTCTGGAGAAATAATTTTAACTGCCTATCGAACTAATAATTCAGGAGAAAGAATTCCCGAAATTAAGCTTAACTGTAGCTAAGGCAACTTTATTTGGGTAGAATTACTTTAAATAAATAGACTAGTGGATACTTTCTAACTTAAATTTTATTATTTGAATCCAAGCAACGAAGTTTTTTGATCGACAATTTAGAGTTAAATAATTGCTGTTCGGTTTCAGCATTTTTTCTCAAGATGCGAGTTTAGGGAGGAGCAAAAAAATAAGATACCAGCCTTCATGGTTAATCTTCCGCTCCCAACAGTTATCTGTGCGGTTTCAAGGCTGGTATCTTATTTCCAGGCAGAACCCTTAGCTACCATTACCTCTAAAAAACTCAACGTTACTGCTCACCGCAACAGAGCCGTTTAATTGAGAATGGGTTGACAGGGGATCGCTGATAATTGGAGTTGGGGTCAAGGAAGATGTTAGCGTGTAGCTAACGCTAACAAAAATCCAGATGGAGGAGGAATTAACCTCCTAATTGATCGTCTATCTTCTTCTTCTACCACCACCAAAGCTACGGCTACGACTTCTTATGCCAGAGCTACTACCAAAACTACTAGGACGTTTAAACTGTTTAGCTTTGGATTTACCAGAAGAACGAAGAGTGCTAGAACCAACACCAGAACCAGTGGCACGATTCTTGTTCCCTATGGAGTTACGAGCTTTATTGCTGGCTGTATTACGAACACTACCAGTAGTTCTTAATGTACGACGGTTTGTAACTGCTGCGGGAGGAGCGTTATAACGTTCTTGATAGCGATTAACTGCTTGAGAATAACTACTACCATAACCACCATAACCAGTTATTCCCCCTGGTTGATACATAGGTGGCACATAGTATTGAGGTCTAAATAACATACTAGCAATTGCTTGTCCTGCTAAAGCTCCGGCAAAAGGAGTCCAGAAACTAGATTCTCTCCTAACCACTACTGTTTGAGGTTCGCCAGTTTGAGGATTGGTTGTGGTTTCAGTGGCGTTGTGAACATATTCAATTTTAAAATCTTCAGTCAAATACATTACGGGTTGACCATCATCAACCTGAAGATAAGTTTTTTCTCCGTTAGCAGCTTCTTCTTCCTCGATTCTAGCCATTTGTAACTGCGCCGTTTGGAATACAGGAGGTGTTCCTGGCGGAGTATTGAGTAACATTAAACTATACTCGCCATTGGCATCATCGTAAGTTGCTTGCTGTACAGGATATTTACCATCACTAATAGATGTGGGTGCAGCAGAAATACTAGCATTATTATTAAAAGATGGTTGAGATTGCACTGACGTTGATGAGCCAGAACAACCAATAGTAGTCCAGCACAACGACAATGACATTAAAAGGATTACAATTTTACGCAACATAAAAAAATTTTTACTGTAGTCTGTTTTGATTTTAAAACTTTACTGACCAGCAAGACTTACGGTAATTACTATTTGCAATTAAGCTTAATTGATTTAGTATCAAATTAAATAGTATTTACTATACATAGATTTTAAGAGCGAATGTCCATTTGCCCCTACAAAAACAATTTGTCATGTTTTTCATGTTTTGAATTTCAATTGGAGCGACTATTGTTTTTCCCAAGTTAGAATCGTTTTTTGCGATATTTCTCTCCAGGGGACATTGTGCTGACCAGCTAAAATAACACAGTCTTCATATTCTGGCTGTACATTAATAATTTGCTTTTTTTCTCCTTCTCCCCAGCTAGCAATTTTGACTCTTACTGTACCGTATTGAGTTTCGACCGATTTTATTTCTCGATCGAGGATACTCCTTTGCTGAGTACGTTCTCTAATACCTAGAGTAGTAGTCTCGCGGAAAATAATCGTTCGACAAATGCTGGCTAATTCAGGATGACAAATAACCGTTAATAAAATGCCCGATCGCGATTTTTTCATGCCAATACTTTGAGTAAAGACATCCAACGCACCTGCTGCTATTAGCTGTTCTAGGGTATACGCCACTGCTTGAGGGCTAAGGTCATCGATTTGAGTTTCTAGTACCGTAACCGTCTCTTGTTTAAGTAGTACTTGTGGCTGATTTGCTTCTGTTCCAGTTTTTTCACCAATCCATAACCGCAGAATATTAGGAATTTCTAAATCCTTTGAACCCGCACCCAAACCAATTTTCGCTAGTTTCATCCCTGGAGGATCGCCAAAATCAGTAGCTAAAGTAACAGCGATCGCCGCCCCTGTTGGTGTAACTAGCTCTTTTTTGATACCATTACTATATATTGGCACTTCCCGTGTTTCCCACAGCTTTACTACCGCAGGAACAGGAACAGTTAATTTACCATGGGCAGCTTTAATTGTCCCTCCCCCAGTAGGCATCGCAGAGCAATATAACTGATCAATATCTAACCAATCCAAGCCGATACAAGTACCGACAATATCCACGATCGCATCGGTTGCCCCTACTTCATGAAAGTGGACTTTTTCTGGGGGGATACCATGAACTGCGCTTTCGGCGATCGCTAAGTTGTTAAATACTGCCAAACTCCATTGTTTAACTCTAGCTGGTAAAGTTGCAGATTTGATTAAGTTTTCAATTTCTGGTAAATGTCTGGCAGAATAATGATGATGATGGTGGCTAGTATGGGCTGCGTGATGTTCGGGTTGTAAATCGACATGAACTTTAGTAGCTGATTGCCCGTTACGAATAACTTGCTCTGTTCTTAACTGATATTCTTGCTCAATACCTAAACTTTGGAGGCTATCAACTAAATATTGCCAGGGTAAACCACAATCTATTAATGCTCCCAAGCACATATCCCCAGCAATTCCCGTCGGACACTCTAAGTAACCAATTTTACCCATAAAACAACATCAACAGTATCTTGAAATTATTTTAGCTGTTGATAGCTCTATCAGTAAAAATTGTTCTCTACTAATTGTTTAGCATTATGGCGATTTTATACGAATTACACCCAAATAATCCCCAACAACGGTCTATCGATCAGATTGTTACCGCACTAAAAAAAGGTGCAGTGATGCTTTATCCTACTGATACAGTTTATGCTATTGGCTGCGATCTCCAAGTGAAATCAGCAGTAGAAAAAGTCAGAAGAATTAAGCAGATGTCAAATGATAAACCCCTGACTTTTTTGTGTTCTTCTCTTTCCAATATTGCTCAATACGCTACAGTGAGCGATCGCGCTTATCGAATTATGAAACATCTCATTCCAGGACCATATACTTTTTTGCTTCCTGCTACTAAACAAGTCCCTAAATTAGTTATGAGTCCCAAGCGCAAAACTACAGGGATTAGAGTTCCCGATCGCCTTTTGTGTCAAGAACTATTAAAAAGTTTGGGTAATCCTTTAGTTTCCACCTCAGCACATATACCTGATGAGGAGGGAGAATATCCCACCATGTATGTCGAAAAGGCACTGCTATTTGATGCTTTAGAAAATCAAGTAGATATCATTATCGACAACAGTATCGATCCAGGGTTCAAAGTATCAACTATCCTCGATTTTACTACCGATGAACCAGAGGTAGTACGTCAAGGTTTAGGTTGGCAAGAGGTGGAAAATTGGTTGAATGTTGTTTAATTAGACAAGCTGTTAGCTCTTGGCTTCTTTAGTTTTAGTTTTAATTATTAACCTTATTCGGCAATGCCTTTTTTGTTTAGCATCTCGGTAGCTCATAATCTGATACGGAAGCCTTACCGTCTTGATCAATGGTTACGAGGTTATGAACCCTGATATTTTCGATAATTTTTAAGTTATTGAGCCGCATTTTGGCTTCTTCCACATTCGGCGGAAATACCATAACGCGATCGCGAAGCCTGGGCGTAGCCCAATCGCTTTGTTGAGCAACTTGCAACTTAATAAAAGGCATAATCATTAACTTGTCTGATTGCTTAAAAAACTTCAGATTAACGGCAGAGTCGGATAAATTTCTAATTGTGATCGATTTGGCGACTGTCGCTGATTTAACAGGAGGATTTTGATTCAAATCAACCTTTAGTCCATTTTTTAAGGCGTTAGCTAATTTACGAAATTCTTGTTGATAAGCCATTAATGTATAGGGGCCAAACAGGGTAGATGCTCCTTCGTAATGCTGTTTTTCATATTCCTGTTTAGTTGTAATGTATAAGGAATAATCGTTTGAATATGTCGCCAAAGCTAAATGATTGACTCCCAAATCTTCAAGCTCACTTACAACAGTTTCTTTTAAACGTCTGCCTGCCATAGTGGTAATTTCTCCTGGAATAGCTGACAAAGCCAGATTACCGATTTTGATAATTTGCAACGGTAGAATATTAGGAGTAATCGGTGGATTCATCAAACCTGTTGCCAGCACGATTGGCTTGGGGGAATGTCCCTTAATAAATTCTGGGCTTTTCTTAGTTCTGCCAAACATAATTGCCAATGCAGCAGTGATGATAGCTTGGGCTAACCTTTCCATAGCAGAAAGTTGACCTTGAACTAAACCTTCTTTTAACTGAATACTATTAAAGCTAAGATTTCCCACTTTTACTCGGGGAATACTATCTTCTGTGCTACTAGTTGTAAATGATAGTCCCAAAGCACCAGGGTAGGTTCTTTTTCCTGGCTGATCCTCGATCTTAACCTGGGACATATCTACCCGTGTATGTCGATAATCAATGTTTCCCTGCAATTCCTCTGTTGCAGTCGCAAAAAGTTCCTGGGCTTTGTCAAACTGTTTGTTGCCATGCAGTTCCATATGTTCTTTATCGTTGATGCCATCAGGAATCACACCAAATTCAACATTGCCAGATACATCACCACAGCTAGAATTAGCAAACGCAGCAATAAATGTCTCTTGTGCAGCGTAATCTGTCTTCATTGCTTGTTCAAATAAAAAAGAGGCATACCCTTTATTGTCACCATTGATCAGGGTGTTTTTTTGACCTCTATCGGTAGGATGAATCCCATACCAATTCAAGACAGCTAAGGGTAATTCGTCAGTCTTGTCTAACCTGACAAACTTGAGGAGTAACATCTCTTTGTTGGTCTCACTATCGTATTTTTCCCGTTCAGATAATGGATTATTTAAATATGCGAAAAGCGATCGCTGTCTACCACAATCGGCGATTATCCCTGTATTGACGTAAATTTTGCCAGGGGCTAAATTATGATGAGCTTTTTGGATAGCTGTGACGATGCCAGAGACAATACATTCAAAGGTATGAGGATTGAATCCGCCAATAACGTGTTCGTATATCTTACTGTGGGAAAAGCCACCAGGTGCGCTGTGGGTATGAGTTCCGCTAATTAAGACACTATTGTCATTATATAGTGACTTAAACTGTGATTTCAGACGTTGAATTACCTCGGATTTCACCGCTTCCATACCAGCCAAAATATCGGCAATAACTATGACTACGCTCTTACTAGAACTAGAATCTTGGACAATAAATGCTCTGGCATAGATTCTGGATTCGACCCCCGTGGTTTTTTGGTCTGGATCGGCCATCCCTTGCATAACTAAATCAATAGCTGGATTGGTAATATCAGCTATTCCTGTACCGATGTTGTAAATTGTCATGATTTCTTCTCAGGTTATGAGTGTTTTATAAGTTTATATAAGCATCACTTACAGTAATATTTTTAGGTTAGCTGAATTGAAACAGGGAAAGCTATATCGATTCGGCATTTCGGTATTGAACATCAATGGACATAAAACTATGCCATATGCTCAATAAACTTTTAAAAATAAATTTTATCGATTCTACCAATGGTTAAGTTTTAACTAAGAAAATATTAAACTTAAAACATACAAATCCTAGTAAAATTTGTATATTGAAATACACGAAATTCACGAATTTTTATACATAGCTTTGGCATATAAGTAATGATAATTAAGCATTTTGAAATAGTAGTTTTCTTCTGGATTTATTTAAATATGCATTAATAGGCATTTATTGAAAATTTAACTATTTATTATTTTTATATTGACATTGATTATTTAAGATAATCTCGGTAGTTAATATTTGGCTGACAAAAACTAAAATACCAAAGTGGTGCTGAGTTAATAATTTAGTTTTGATAGTTAATTATGGATATTTTGTAAACAGATTACATTTCTATCTGTAAGTAATTAATAGCAAGATAAATCAGAAGATTAAAACTGTCTTGATTATATTATCTTGAGAAATTTCGCTGGAAACAAAGATTCTAGTGAACGAATAATTAATGTAAATGGACACTAATCAATAAACTCAAACAAATCAAGGAATATTAAGTCAATCAAGAACGATACAAATGATCTATGAAGCAGGAGTAGACTTAATCAATACTGACAATCTAGAAGGTCTTTCTAATTTTATTGAATCTCAGTGCAATTCAGGCTAAAAAATTATAATTCCGATTTGTAAAGGTTAAGCGAAATCTCGATAATAGCCCAGATAAAGCGATTGGGCTATGCCCAGGCTTGGCGATGCCGAAGGCTAGCTGCGCAATCGCCATTGCCGATCAAGTTCTGCTAACTCATATTAATAGCTATTATAATGAGGCATTTTTAACAGGCGAATTCCAACCCATGACACTGATAGATTGGCT